>NSLH01000028.1 GCA_002763895.1 [Chlorobium] sp. 445 | reverse complement strand
TTATTATTTATTTTCAGCAACACTTAACTTCCTGCAGTAAATTGCTATGCCACAGCCAGACATTCAGCGCGAGACACTTGAGATGGACATTCTCTTCGTGGGCGCCGGTCCTGCCAATCTTTGCGCAGCAATTCATCTTCAAAACCTCATCGACGCGCACAATGCGCAGTCTGCTCAAAAGTTAGAGCCGCAAATTGCTATTCTCGAAAAAGGTCAGCGTGTAGGTGATCATCTGCTTTCGGGCGCGATTTTGGACCCGATTGCTTTGCGCGAACTTATGCCTGACTTCAAAGAGCGCGGTTGCCCAATTGAAACTGAAGTTACAACGGAGTCGCTCTATTTTCTTACCGCAAAATCTAAGTTTCGTTTTCCACTGATACCACCGCCCATGCAAAATCATGGGAATTATATCATTTCGCTCAACAAGTTTGGTGCCTGGCTTGGAAAAATCGCTGAAGAGCAAGGTATCAATATCTTTACAGGGTTTGCTGGCGCAGAACTGTTACTCGATGGGCGTAAAGTCATCGGCGTTCGCACCGACGACAAAGGCTTAGACAAATCAGGTCAGCCCAAACCTAACTTTGAGCCCGGAATGAACATTCGCGCTAAACTTACGGTCTTAGGTGAAGGACCACGCGGCTCGCTGACGAAGCAAATCGTCCGTATTCTGAATCTTGATACTGACCGCAATCCACAATCCTACGAAACAGGCGTCAAAGAAATCTGGGAGATTCCTGCTGGTCGTATCAAGAAAGGTGCCGTTATTCATACGATGGGCTTCCCGTTGCCTGCTGATATCTATGGCGGTAGCTGGATTTATGCCATGAGCGAGACCATGCTCTCCGTCGGTTTTGTTACTGCCCTTGATGCTGAAGACCCTACCAATGACCCGCATTTCAATTTGCAAAAGTTCAAGACGCATCCGTTCGTGCGCACACTCTTAGAAGGCGGAAAGATGGTCGGCTATGGTGCTAAGACCATTTCAGGTGGCGGCTACTTCTCTATGCCGCGCCTTTATGCCGATGGGCTTTTGCTTACAGGCGAATCCGGTGGCTTTTTGAATATGATGCGTCTTAAAGGCATTCATCTCTGCATGAAGTCGGGCATGCTCGCTGCTGAAACCATCTTTGAAGCCTTAAAGAAAAACGATTTTTCTGCCGACACACTCAAACTCTACGAGGAAAAATTTCATGCCTCTTGGGCAAAAAAAGAACTCTATCGCTCTCGTAATTTCAGACAAGCCTTCAACTACGGACTTTACTTTGGTATGCTACGCGCTGGACTGCAAATGCTCCTCGGTGGCAAAATTCTTAAAGATAAGCTCCCGCTCGATGCCGACCATACCCACATGGCACGTTTCTCAAGAATCTGGCGCGAAAAATACCTGCGTGAAAAAGCAGAATTTAAGTTCGATGGCAAACTCACTTTCGACAAACTTAGCGATGTCTACGAATCCAAAACGACACACGAAGAAAACCAACCGTGCCATCTATACATTCGCCCTGATGTGATCGCAGATATTTGCAACACAAAATGCATCACCGAGTATGGCAATCCATGCCAACACTTCTGCCCCGCAAATGTCTACGAAATGGTCTCAACTGATGACCTCATGGGCACAAAGAAATTGCACATCAATGCGTCAAATTGTGTGCATTGCAAAACATGCGACATTGCCGACCCATATCAAGCCATTACTTGGAAAGTGCCTGAAGGCGGCGGCGGTCCGATTTACACGAATGGATAGCCCGCCCTGTCCCTTGCTATGGCGCAGTCAGAATATTCACCGGTGGAGACACCTATCTCCTTCTGGACCTGGTTTCGGGCATTTTTGCTCTCTCCAGGTGCACTATTTGCTCTGCTCTATCTTGTGGCTCATCTCTTGCAGCGCAGCCGCTTTGCTTGGCTAATTGACTGGGCTATGAAATAATTCTTCTTGCCTGAAACATATTTGCCTTAGCTAAGGTAAGAACTTGTTACGACTATGCATTTGCATTAATTTTCTGCCATGGATTTTTCCATAACTTATGCGACTAATGAGGCACAGTTTAGTACAGTCTCTCCTTCCCGATATAAACGTCTTTAAGTTTAAGTTTGCTCTACTCCTTTTTGCTGCTTTGTTTTCTTTTTTGCACACTGCACAGTCACAAATCCCCGTTTTGCGTCGTGCTGTGCCGCTCACTAGCGAGAAAACTCTTTCCGTTCAACTTGACTTAGGCGCACTGAAATTGCAACTGGGTTCTCAACAAAGCTCTAATGCGTTTGAATACGAATTTCACTCTACCGACACAGCTAGCTTGCTTGCCGCATATTCAATTCGTGATGGCGTAGGCTATTTGTCGCTCCAGCACAATCAGGCGAATGAGGAACCGCGCCGACGCCGCCTTCGCCTCGACTGGCGCTCCCTCTTCGGCAGCAGTGATGAAACCGAAGAAGAAAAAGACCTGCGCGAATCCGTCCTGAAACTCTTTCTCCCTACTGGCATTCCTGTCCAACTCGATTTTTCAGTCGGCGCTGGATACAATGATCTCAATATGTCGGGCTTGAAAATCTCTGACCTTAATCTGGTCTCAGGCGCATGCGCCACAAAACTGCGCTTCAATGAGCCCAACCCTGTTACGATGAAAAAACTTCGTCTCTCGACAGGGGCATCTAAACTCGTCGTCGAAGGGCTTGGCAATGCTAACTTTGAAGAAATGGATTTCAGTGGCGGCGCCTCTAATGTGGTGCTGGATTTCAGCGGCAGCGACTTTCATGCCTCAAAATCCTCAAAAGTTAATGTCTCAATCGGCGCTGGCTCACTGCGCATTCTCCTGCCGAAAGAAGCGGGCGTAAAAATCAAGTATGCCGATAACTTTTTCTCCTCAATTGCCCTTCCCGACGATTTCACCCAAGATGGCGAGTGGTTCTACAGCGGCAATTTTTCCAAAGCAAAGCACGTGCTCGAGCTTCATGTCTCGAGCGGCGTCGGCTCCGTTCGCGTGCGTTGGAAATAAGCTCGATACTGCAGTACCCTTCTTCTAAGTCTCATCCCCCGAATCGTATTTGCGTTTGTCTCTTGCTCTTCTCGCCTCAGAGCATGCGCTTGTTTTTCTGAATAGCGTTTTTTAGTTTTCAAATAATAAAAACTAACTACTGACCAATTAACCAAGGCGACAATGGGACGCTTAGATGGTAAAACCGCAATTATCACTGGGGGTGCACAAGGCATCGGCAAAGCCACTACTGAAAAATTTGCTTGTGAAGGCGCCACAGTGATTATCTGGGATATGAGTCGTGAAAAAGGTGAAAGTCTCTTGCAAGAACTCACTGCAAAGGGCTTCGCTGTGCATTTTGATGAAGTCAATGTCGCAGACCTTGCTTCAGTAGAAGCTGCGGCTAAGCGCGCCTACGAAAAATTCTCTCACCTTGATGTTCTTATCAACAATGCGGGTATTACGCGCGACGCCACACTGCTTAAGATGACCGCACAACAGTGGCAACAGGTGATTGATGTCAATCTCACTGGTGTCTTCAATTGTGCAAAAGCTGTCGCGCCGTACATGGCAGAAAAGCAATACGGTCGCATTATCAATACCGCTTCTGTTGTTGGACTTTATGGCAACTTTGGTCAAACAAACTATGTCGCCGCTAAAGCAGGTCTAATTGGTATGACCAAAGTTTGGGCAAGAGAATTAGGTAAGAAAGGCATCACGGTCAATGCGGTTGCGCCCGGCTTCATTGCAACCGAGATGATTACAACTGTACCTGAAAAAGTCTTGACAAGTGTTAAAGAACGCACGCCGCTTGGACGGCTTGGCTCGCCTGAAGATGTTGCTAGCGCATACCTTTTTTTAGCATCTGATGAGGCAGCGTTTATTACAGGCACCGTGCTGAGTGTCGATGGCGGCTATGTTGCCTAAGGCGGCAAGCACTTTATCAACAGAGCCAAAACATAGGTGGTTCTACTTAATCGATCTCTAAGCAAGAAGGGAGATTTGTTCCAATGCAAAACGCTATTATTGCTGCAACGGGGATGTACGCGCCTGAACGTATCATTGCAAATGCTTACTTCAATGAACTCTTGGGCGAAGATGTAGATACTTGGCTTGTAGAGAATCTAACCATTCGCGAGCGTCGATGGTGTAAAGACGATGAATCCACAGCTGATCTTGTCGAACACGCTGCACGCGCTGCCCTTGCCAATGCCAGCCTTCAGCCTTCAGAGCTTGATCTAATTATCGTAGCTACCGACACACCCGAATATATCTCGCCTTCGACGGCTTCAGTGGTTCAACACCGTTTAGGCGCAAAACGCGCGGGCACTTTCGACATTAACACCGCATGCGCAGGTTTTGTTACTGCGCTCGATGTTGCTTCCAAATACATTCGTTCTGACGAACGCTATCAGCACATTCTTGTTGTCGGCGCCTACGCTATGAGCAAGTATTTGGATATGAAGGATAAAAAAACCGTTACGCTTTTTGCAGATGGTGCAGGCGCTGCAATTCTTACAGCCGAGAAAAATTCTACGCGCGGCTTTCTTGCAAGCGAACTGCTCACCGAAGGGCAATACCACGACTGGATGGGGATTTATGCTGGCGGTACGCACGAGCCCATTTCAGACCGAGCGCTTTCTAACAAAGATCATCTGCTCAAATTCGTGAGAAAATTTCCGAAAGAACTTAACGCAGAAGTTTGGACGAAGATGGCTCGCTCACTTGCGGCGCGACTCAACTTGCAGCCAACTGATTTTGCGCAATACTTTTTCACACAAATCAACATCAATAGCATTTGGCAAACTCTGGATAATTTGAATGTACCGCGCGAGCGCGCCCACACAATCATGGACAGATATGGCTACACTGGCTCTGCTTGCATTCCTATGGCGTTCTGCGATGCCTTAGAAAAAGGCAAGGTCAAGCGCGGCGACCTCATTATGTTCATTGGTTCAGGCGGCGGACTTGCATTTGCTAGCGCTGCATTTAAGTTTTGAGTCAGATTTCACTTCAACAAGGAGAGATACGATGCACGCACCTGCAGCTGAAATCAAACCACAGACTTTCTCTGAAAGATATGCATGGTATGCACTTGGCTTGCTGACACTGGTCTATTTGCTCAACTTCTTAGACCGCATGCTTATCTACATTCTCTTTACGCCAATTAAGAGCGAGCTGCAGTTCAGCGATACGCAACTTGCGCTGCTGAGCTCCACCTCGTTTATCATCTTCTACACTCTCTTAGGCATCCCTTTTGGTCGTCTTGCTGATCGCATGTCACGCAAAACGCTGATTGCCATTGGACTTGCATCGTGGAGCGTTTTTTCAGGGCTCACAGGCTTTGCTGTTGATTTCTGGACAATTTTTCTTTGCCGCATTGGCGTTGGCATTGGCGAAGCCACACTTGGTCCTGCCGCACTTTCTCTGCTGAGTGATTACTTTCCACGAGAACGGCGCGCGACCGTTCAAGGCATTTATTCATCGGCAATTGCGCTGGGCAGTGGACTTGCCTTCCTGCTTGGTAGCGTGATTGCCGAAGCCATCGGCTGGCGATATGCGTTTTACCTCTTGGGTTTTCCCGGTGTGCTGATTGCTTTGCTTGTTGCAGCACTTATTGAGCCCAAACGCGGACACAGCGAAGTGCGAAGGCAAGAGACTGTCTCAGATTGGCGCGCACTCTACAAAACGGCGAAGATATGGTTTCATCATAGTGGTTATGCACTTTTCAATGTTGCGTCAGCAAGTGTTGGCGCTTGGCTTACCGTGTTTTTTGTGCGCGTGCACAAATTAAGCTTGGTTGAAATCGGCAGCTGGTTTGGCATTGCTATGATTACAGGTGGGTTCATTGGGATTATTGGTGGTGGCTATCTTGCCGATAAATTTCGTCAGAAAGAAGTAGGCGGTCGCATGAAATTGGCAAGCCTTTCTGCTTTTGCGAGTGCGCTCTGCTGGTCGCTGATGCTCCTTGGTGAAAATCTTGTGCTTTTGCTTGCACTCAACTTTTTCTTGATTGGTTTTAGTCTCTCATGGCTTGGTCCCTCGTTTGCAGACCTCAACGATATTGCCGCACCCACCATGCGCGGCCTTGCTGTAGGTATTTATTTCTTTCTTGTCAATGTTGCTGGCTATGGTATCGCTCCCCTTGTGATTGGCTACCTCAATGATCAGTGGAATGTCAGTGCAAACCCTGAAGCAATGCGACTTTCGCTTATCATTTGTCCCGTTGCTTGCGTGCTTGCTGCTGTGGTCTTAGCTCTTGGGAATCGACAAATGAACACTCTTAACTTGGATTAAGCGATGATGATCTTCAACTGGCTAGAAAAACTTTGTCTATACACGCCTCAGAAAATCGCACTCAAAGAGTTTGAGACAGAACGAACTTTAACTTACACCCAGCTTGATCACATTTCAAACCGCCTCTCGCGGCTCTTCACGCAAGAGTTTGGTCTCACACATGGTGATCGCATCGCACTTTACGCTGAAAATTGTCTGGAACACTTCATTTTGTTTTTTGTCGCACAAAAAACTGGCGCAATTATTGTCCCGCTCAATTTTCGTTTAGCAGCAAAAGAAATCAATCAAGTCCTTGCTGACTGCATGCCTAAACTTCTCATCACCGAAGACAAGTATCTCTCTACGCTCTCGCAATGTCCAATTGCTGACACCATTCCTCACAAATGGTCATTGCAGAACTTGCAAGATGAAGGTTATGCGTATCGAGATTCTGCAGAGTCTTTCATGTCGCTTGCAAAGCTCAGCGAAGATGATGCTGTGTTCATTCTTTACACAAGCGGCACCACCGGCTTGCCCAAAGGTGTGCTGTATTCTCATCGGATGCTCTTTTGGAACAGTGTCAATACGATGATGCGCCTAGATCTTTCAACTGAAGATAGGACAATATGCGCCATGCCACTTTTTCATACGGGCGGACTCAATGTGCTTTCCACACCTTTTCTGCATCACGGTGCCTATTCTTGCCTCATGAAAAAATTTGATGCAGAGACCACACTGCAGCTTCTCGAGCAGGAGCAAGCCACGATGTTTATGGCTGTGCCGACGATACTCAAACTGCTTGCGGCGGCACCAAGTTTTCACACCGTCAATCTGAGCCGCATACGCTTTTTTCTAGTTGGTGGCGAAGCCTTGCCGCTGTCTGTGATTGAACTTTGGCAAAATCGTGGCGTGCCGATTCGTCAAGGGTTTGGCATGACAGAAGCTGGACCTAATCTTTTTTCACTGCATCACAGCGATGCCGTGCGCAAAATTGGCTCGATTGGTGTACCAAATTTTTTATCTGAATGTGCGTCTTGTCGATGATCAGGGCAATGATGTTCAGCGCGGGCAAGTCGGCGAACTCATCTTCAAAGGCGATGTCGTTACAAAAGGATACTGGAATAACCCTAAAGAAACGGCAAAGGCTATCAAAGATGGCTGGCTTTATTCAGGCGATTTAGCGCGAGAAGATGAAGAAGGATTTTACTATGTGGTCGATCGCAAAAAGAACATGTACATCTCTGGTGGAGAAAATGTCTATCCTGCTGAAGTCGAGCGCGTGTTGCATTCGCACCCATGTATTGCTGAAGCCGCCGTTGTGCCTGTACCTGATGAAAAGTGGGGCGAAGTTGGCAAGGCATTCGTGGTTTTGAAAGAAGGTGTTGTGCTCTCCGAGCGCGATGTGCAAGCATTTTGTCAAGCAAATCTGGCAAAGTATAAAATACCAAAGTATGTCGTCTTTCTGGATGCACTGCCAAAGAACGCTGCTGGCAAAATCAATCGCAAAGCGCTTCTTCAAGCAGAGTAGCTCATCATTTGCCGTGCGCGATTTAGACCGTTTTCTATGCGATTCATTTTGAGTCGTGCTTTCTCAACTAAACTCATAGGAGAAAAATGAAAAATATCAGTTTTCTGCTCTTGCTCTGTGCTGCTTTGACCATGGCTGCATGCCAAGGCTCTACGACTTCATCAGATTCTGGGAGCACCCAAGATCCGATTGTTGGCACATGGGTATCGGAAGGCACAAATGTCGCACCGATTCTCTTTGCTCCACCCTTTCGGATTCGCCGCATTCAAGCTACGTTTAACAGAGATGGCTCATACGTGGTTGTACAGCGCGATTCAGCTGGCGTTGAAGGCACTTTACGCGGGACTTACACGACTTCAGCTGGCGGGGCCACGGGTGCAAATGCAAACATCCGAAACATTAGGGTCAATCAAAGTACGCCTACAGCTATTACGGCAGTTGGGATTTATGAAGTCAGCGGCAACACGATGCGATATGAAATTGCGCAGACAGAGCCTCCTCTCCAAGGTGTTACGCCGCCTACTGCCACCGCTGGCTTCGGAAGTACATCGGGCGGTGCATTTGGGCAAGCTAATGTTCAGCGCTACGTGCGTCAATAAACCCTTCGCTTTTGCTTAGGATTAGTCGGTGGGATGCCTCTAAGGAGTGGCGTCTCACTGCACCTAAGCACTCATGCAAGGTTTTGAAAACTGGGGAGAACGCTATGAAAATTGCTTTATGCTTTGTCGCTATCCTTTTCTATGCCACTTCTCTGTGGGCACAGTTGCCGAACTACCCTGTCGATGATGAACGTCGTATGGGCACGCCTGAAAAGCCGCCGCCTGAGTTGCAATTCATTGGATTCTTTTTTACGCGCCTTACGGCCAGCAACATTGCGCCTGAAAATGAATTTCTGCGTGGGCAAATTATTGGTCGGCTCTTCGGACCGAACAGCACCTCTACTGTGCCCCAAACTGCTTTTTATGGTGAAGGACGCTTTGTGCCGCTCTTCGTCTATCGACCTGCGATTTTAGATGGCATCGCAATTTTTCGCACGCTCTTCAAAGTCGATGTTACTTGGGGCGATGTCAACTACGGCGTCGGTAATAATGTCGGCGGCGCAATCAACGCAGGGACTGTGAACATTCAAACTTTGCTGGCAAACCTTGAACTCAAAATCAATCCTGCATGGAATGTGGTTATTGGCATTCAGCGCATTTTTGATAACCCGCGCGACCCCAATGTCAATACGCTGCAAACCCATCAGACCAGCGCTAACCGCTTGATGTTCTGGGGCACACAAGGCGTCGGCATGAGCACCTACTTCAATCTTACGCCTGTCACTATAGGTCGCCTCGCCTATTTTCAGCTCTATGAAAATTTTATTCAAATCGATGATGATGTCGTCTTGTTGATGGCAGATGCCGAAACCCGCCTCTCTGGGTTGTGGGAACTTGGCGGCAGCATCTGGTATCTCTACGACAGAGCTCAAGGTGAAGGCGGAGTCTCAATTCTCGGTCAAGGCTTTAACTCGCTGTTAGTCGAGTATAACGGCGGCGCACGGTTTCGGTTGGGACAAAATCGCTACAAGGGCGATGTGCTCTGGACAGGCGCTAACTTTGCCTACAATCGCGACTTTATCGGCGGACGGCTCTGGGCAAGCGCACTCACTGTGTTCAACTTCGGCAATCTCAATACTTTCACGCCACAGGGCGAGAGCACAGGCAACATCGGTATTTTTGGCTTTACAGCTCATCTTTCACTGAACTACAAATACGGTCAAACCAACAACGACCGTATTTCCTTCGAAGCGCTCTACACTTCTGGTGATGCCAACAATGTGAGCGATGGTCAATACACCGGTGTTGTAACAGGTAACACTTGGGGCTCACCTGTTGGTATTTTTAGCTCACACCGCGCATTTCTGCTCTTCCCCGATGCACAAGTCGTAAACCGCTACTACTCTGCTGTTCACGATATTTCTAACATGGGCTTTGGCACCACAGCTGTTTTCTTTAACTACTTCAACAATCTTGTACCTAATAAAGTGTTAATAAAAGTTGGTGCTGCAGCTGCGCTTGCCAATCAGACGCCCAGCGATGTCGGTCGCTTCATCGGAGCCGAACTCAACGCCGAACTCAAATACACACTCGCACTCTTTCTCGATTTAGGGCTCAGTGTGGCTTACATGTTCAACGGTGATTTCTACGACAGCCCACTGACACGTCCAAACGCACTTACCACGCGACCGCAAAACCCTTGGGTTGTTTTTGGTACACTTAGTTGGCTAATGTTTTAATCAATGCTATGAGCTCTAACCATGACGAACGTAAAACGCTCTTTCTTGCTTGTCTGCCTCATCGCACTCTCAGGATGCGGCAATTCTAAACTCTACCATGCCGCCCCACCGATGAAGTTTCAGGATATTGCTTATCCTTTCGGCACCGAGATGAAATCCGTCAATGGTGTCATGATGGCGTATTATGATAGCAAAGGTGCAGGTCAGCCGATTGTTCTTATTCACGGGCTTGCTAGCAATATGGGCTTTTGGCGATACAATATCCCCACTCTGCAAGCACAAGGCGTTCGCGTTATTGCCGTTGATTTAATTGGATATGGCAAATCATCAAAGCCTTATTCAGCGCCCTACACCTTGAAATTTTATGCTGAGACCGTTCGCGCGCTGCTGAGCGAACTTGGCATCACGAAAGCAACTTGGGTTGGGCACTCTATGGGTGGACAAATTGCTATGACTGCCGCCCTGCACTTTCCTGAATCCGTAGAGAAATTGGTTTTGCTCTCACCTGCTGGGTTCGAGGCTTTCAAACAAGGCGAAGGCGACTGGCTACGCAACGCTACCACTCCTGACTTTGTCAAGAAAACACCGCAAGAGCGTGTGCGCGCTAACATCACCAACAATTTCTATGAATGGAATGATGAATGGGAATGGCTCATTGAAGAGCGTGTGCGTTTAGCTGGCACAGAAGAGTTCGATCGATTCGCTTATGCCGTGTGGAAATGCGTTGGCGCCATGCTCGATGAATATGTCTGGGATAAGCTCGGAAAAATTCAGGCACCTACACTTGTGCTTGCAGGTGAAAACGACAATCTCATTCCCAACCCATTTTTGCATGGCGGTCGCACACGTGAAGTGATGGAACAAGGCGTCAAAGCGATGCCTAACGCAAAACTTTTGATGCTTCCACAAACTGGGCACATGATTCAAATTGAGCGCAGCGCAGAAGTCAGTGAGGCAATTTTGAACTTTTTGCGCAGTGACGCTTTGCGTACTAACGTCGCAAAGTAATGTTAAAACGAAACAGTCAGCGCAAGACCTGTGCCAAACGGAAGTGCTGTGGCAGTAACGGAGAGCATCGGGCGCAGTGCATTTTCAAGGTCTGTTGTGCGATGTCCTGACACAACAGCTTGCCAGATATCGAAGATGAGCAAGAACGCACCTTGAATCAATACGCCAAGTCCACTTCCAAAAAATTCATCGCTTCGACTTAGTCCATTTCGCGCCGCCCACATTAAGGCGCCTCCGACCAACATGTAACCGACATCAAGTCCTGCATTGACCAAGAGAATTTTCGAGAAGGTATGTTCTTCTGAAAGCTCTTTGAGCAGGGCTTCTGCGCCGGGGCTTAGCGTGTCTAATGTAGCAATTTGCGCACCTAATCCAAACAGTGCAAAGCCTGCAAGCGCTGCATTGACCGCTCCCCACCCGATATTTTGAAAACCAAGATACCGCAGCGTCGTATTTTCCGACTGCACTGAAAGCCCTACGCCTGACAAAATGGAGACACCTGCCCATGTGCCCAGTATCCACATTGCACTTTGCTGTGCGCCCAGACGTTTTTCAGCAAAGTGTTTTGCAAGCGGTTGTGCTAGAGCATCTACAGCAGGCTGGACTATCAGCATCGCTGCCAGCGCCAATATGCTGCACAGTCGTCTCAATGCTACCGAGTGTTTCAATGCCTTCATTTTGGCAAAATTTTGACCTTGAGGTGCGATGCCGCATTTGCAGCACGAAACACTCGATGTGTGGCTTTCTGAAAATCACGGTCATCGCACTTGTAGATATCTACGAACTTTTGCGGATTGCGGTCAATGAGCGGGAACATCGAACTTTGCACCTGCACCATAATGCGATGCCCTTTCTTGAAAGTGTACAGCACATCCATCAATTCAAGTTTAATTTGCTCGATTTGATTGGGCTTCATCGCTTCGGGCTTTTCATAACTTTTTCGGTAGCGCCCACGCATGACTTCCCAGCGCACTAATTTTTGAAAACTGCCTAACCGCACTGGTGCAGGAAAAACGCGCCGTCCTAATGGCTTATCGCTATAGTCATCTCGTGCACTGTCAGGATAGACATCAATTAACTTGACGATAAAATCGGCATCACTGCCTGTAGTTGAGACAAAAAGATTGGCAAAAATATCTCCTGCCAGCGTAATATCTTCGCTGAGTTCATCAGTTTGATAGACGAGCACATCAGGACGGCGCGCCGCAAAGCGCTGGTCTTCAATCATATACTCTACACTGCGGTCAAGGCGAATTTCATTCGTGTAGGGCACTGGCTTATTTGGGTCGCTGATGTATTCATCATAACCTTTTGCCTCTTTTGGTGGCTCAAATGAAAGTTTGCCATTTGCATCAAAGTACAGGTTTTTCTCAATCACATTTTTTGGATGCCACTCGTTAAAGGTTCGCCACTCATTTTTGCCCACATCAAACAAGATGGCTTTTGGCAACTTAGCTTCCACGCTGTCTTTGAGATACGCATTAAAAAAGACCTTCTCAACATTCTCACGATAATACGGTCCCGTCTTTGAGCCAAACTTGATATAGCCCAGCTGATCACCATCGGTTCTTGCCCATGCACCATGAAACCATGGGCCCATCACCAGTATATTTTTTGCATTTGGATTTTGGCGTTCAATGGCATCGTAGACTTTGAGCGGTCCGTAGAGATCTTCAGCATCATACCAACCGCCAACGGTCATCACAGCTGGCGTTACGTTCTTGAGGTGTGGCAGGAGCGTGCGCGATTTCCAGAAATTATCGTAGTCGGGATGATTCATAATATCATTCCAGAATGCAATGCTATCACGAAAGATCTTTTGATTGACATTTTTCAATGCGCCAAGCTCGAGGAAAAATTTGTAAGCATCGGGCGTTGGAAAACGGTAGGGTGGATTGCCTATTGTGGTAGGCTGCGGTCGTGCCTTACCAAAAGAGTAGAGAAATGTAAAAGCATCAGCAAAGAAAAATGCGCCGTTGTGATGAAAGTCATCGCCAATCCACCAGTCGGTTACCGGTGCTTGTGGCGAGACGGCTTTGAGTGCTGGATGTGCATCTGGAATTGCTGCGGCAGCATAGAAACCGGGATAAGAAATTCCCCAAATGCCTACTCTGCCATTGCAGGTTTGTAAATTCTTGACGAGCCACTCTATCGTGTCGTAAGTATCGCTGGACTCATCAATCTCTTTTGTTGCATTACCCGGAACATTTGGACGCACATTTACAAACTCTCCTTCGGACATATATCGCCCGCGCACGTCTTGATAGACAAAAATGTATCCTTCACGCATGAGCTCAATTGGAGCAAGTGAGGTGCGGTAAGCATCTTCTCCGTAGGGCGCAACACTATAAGGCGTGCGCAACATGATAATCGGATACTTCTTTGAGGAATCTTTCGGCACATAAATCGAGGTAAAAAGCCTGACACCATCGCGCATTGGGATATAAACTTCACGCTTGGTAAAGTTTTGCCGCACATAGAGTGAATCGTCCGCAGCGGTTTGTGCTGCAATCTGTATGACTTGTAAAAAACTTAAAAGTAGGGAGAGCCAGAGTGAAGCAAGCAGTTTTCTCATTGATTATAGTTTGGTCTTACTGCGTTTTTGAAGGCAAAAAGATAACGAAATGTCGCGCTTCAAAAAAGCTCGACAGACTTTCAATTCAATTATGTGCTAATAAAAGAGTGCGAGTTCTTGCCTTCAGGCAAACCCTCGCACTCTTTTATGTTTTTAATCCTTAAGACCATTATGCCATTGCGCCTTCTTCATGCATGATCTTTGTGCCCAAAAGTTCAAGAAACTTCGAAAGCAGTGCCGGATGAGAAGGCCAAGCTGGTGAAGAGACGATATTGCCATCGACAATCGCTTCATCCATTGCAATTTGCTCGTAGTGTCCCCCTGCCATGTTGACTTCAGGAGCGCATGCTGGATAAGCAGAAATTTTCTTGCCTGCTACCACGTTCGCTGCAGTCAAGACTTGTACGCCGTGACACACAGACCCAATCGGTTTGTTATGCTTTGCAAAATGTTGAGCGATCTCAATCACTTTTGAATTGAGCCGAATGTACTCTGGTGCACGTCCACCGCAGATGAAAAGGGCATCGTAGTCTTCTGGCTTGACATCTGCAAATGTGGCATTGAGCTTGAAGTTATGACCACGCTTTTCAGTGTAGGTTTGGTCGCCTTCAAAGTCGTGAATTGAGGTGCGCACCACATCGCCTGCTTTCTTATCGGGGCAAACCGCATGAACTTGATGCCCTACCGTCAATAGGGTTTGAAAGGGCACCATCACTTCATAGTCCTCGACATAGTCGCCGACAAGCATCAAGATTTTCTTTGGCATATTGCTTCTCCTTGTTGTTTAACAGTTATTGGAATTATTGTGGGTTGCAAGAAGTTAAGGGCTTTACAACTTTCTTTCAAAACCAAATTGAAGGATGTCGGTCAACTTGAACTAGGGCGCAGTGCGCTTACGCTTTTGATGTTGGCTACAGCTTTCCGAGTTTTTTTGTAGAATTGCAGCACATGATTTTCACAGTCAGTTCAATGTAATTTTTATCACGCAAATTTTTACATAAGCATGGACATTCATCGCATTGCTGTCGTTGGCGGCGGTACAATGGGCAACGGCATTGCTCATGTCTTCGCACAATTTGGCTACCCCACTATGCTGGTCGACATCAAGCAAGAGTTTTTAGACCGTGCGCTTCAAACGATTTCAACGAATCTGGATCGACAAATCAAAAAAGGCACACTCACTGAAGAGCAAAAAGCGCAAACCTTGCAGCGTATTTGCACAAGCACCGATTTGGCTACTGCAGTTAAAGATGCTGACCTTGTCATTGAAGCCGTCAATGAAAATCTTGAACTCAAGCAGTCGATTTTTCGTGCGCTCGATGAACACACTAAACCCACAGCGATTCTTGCTTCTAACACTAGCTCAATTTCGCTCACAAAACTTGCTGCTGCCACCCGGCGTCCTGCGCAAGTGATTGGCATGCACTTTATGAATCCTGTGCCTGTGATGAAACTCGTCGAAGTTATTCGCGCACTTCAAACTTCCGATGCCACCTTCGCTGCTATTGAAGCTACGGCTAAAGCCATTGGCAAAGTGCCCGTTTCTTGCAACGACTATCCCGGATTTATTTCCAACCGTGTACTGATGCCCATGATTAACGAAGCTATTCAGTGTGTCTATGAAAACGTGGCAACACCCGAAGCCATCGACGAAATTATGAAATTAGGCATGGCACACCCGATGGGACCGCTCACTTTGGCTGATTTTATCGGATTAGATGTGTGCCTTGCGATTATGGAAGTGCTCTACGAAGGCTTCAACGACTCTAAGTATCGTCCCTCACCTCTTCTGAAAAATATGGTTGCAGCTGGGTATTTAGGACGCAAGTCTGGCAGAGGATTTTACAAGTATGACTAGCCAAGACCATGAGCCAAACAAGATGATAAACGAACCGACACCGCCGCTTTATTGTTCTCGTGGATTTACCATCACAGAACTTGTGAAAATCTATGCACGCTATTGCAAAGACCTTGCCGACCCCGAAGAAATCTGGATTGAAGGCTATGATGAATTTCTTTTTTACCGCAGTGACATTGAAATCCGCAAGAACGAACTGACACCTGAACTTGCCGCTGAAGTCCGTCGCAATGACGCTATTGTCTTGGATAAAGCCTACAAGTATCTTGAAGAATATGAGTTTGGCATTGGCTTGTTAGACGATTCCTATCGGCGCAAGCGCTATCCGCTCTCGCATTGGTGGTGGTATGTTGATAAAATTCATGACGGCGATTTGCCCAAGCCTGACCTTTCTTTACCTGTGTAGGCTTTATTCTCCCACTCTCAGCAGTGCAATCTCATCTGGCAGAAAGATGATGTAGCACACATAAGCAAATGTCGCAGAGGCTAAAGGAATAGTCAGGTTGTCATCTATTGTATAGCCCATCATTCTCAGCGGCACAACTTCAGCAATTGTTGCTACTATTGCTAGCCCAATACCCACCACGAGATTTAGATTTGGTGTCAGCAGCACTACAAGCACCGCCGCCACAAAAAATGCAATACTGCCCTCCACTGTCTTTGAGAAAAGCGGGATCTTTCCAAATTTTCTGCCGACCAATGCTGCTGCAGTATCAGCCACAATCAAAATTGCAAATGAGCTAATCGCAATCATTTTTGGAAACAGTGCAACGCTTAGCAGTGCCGACATTGTTACGAAGGTTGCTCCATTGAAGCGTTTCTTTGTTTCATCTTTTTCATGAGGTCGAAGCAGCGCACCAAAAGTTTTGAAATACCACACAGCAATCGGCTTTGAAAACATCTTGAGCAAATCCACTAAGAAAAAGCCTAGGAACAGAATCGTGAGCAAGACCAGCGCAAGTTTTCTCGGAATGTGATAATAAATCAGTGGGATGGCAATCGAACAGACGTGAATAGCTTTGCGCGCAAGTTCGTTGTAGTAGTCAATTTGTGCTTGACTTGCGGCAGTTTTTGCGATTCGCCCTTGAGCGTCTCGACATTGGACGGTTCAGAATTTTGCATCTTGTTTTCTTTGTTACTTACAGTGTTCTAGCCGTGCACTCTTGGTGCACAGTGCTAATTTGCGCAAGTTGAAACTTTATCTTCAATGCCCGTTAAAATTTTTCTGACAGGCGCCAGCGGCTTGCTTGGCGGCAACATCTTGCGTTTTCTCGGCACACGCCCTAATGTGGATGTCTGCGCCGTGCAACGCAGCAAAACCTTTGTTGTTCGACCAGCATTTTCAAATGGCTACAAGCCGCTCTCATTTGATCTGACATCTGAAAGCACGGTTTGGAATGTGATTTCTCAATGGCGACCGGATGTGATTATTCACACTGCGGCAATGACGGAACCTGCTGCTTGCGAATGGCGACGTGATGAAGCTACGCTGCAAAACATTCTGGTTACACGCACGCTTACCAATCTTGCCGAACATTTTCATGCACGACTTATCTTCATCTCCACCGACTTAGTCTTTGATGGCAAGCAGGGACATTATGTGGAAACCGATTTGCGCCACCCACTTAGCTTCTACGGTGAAACTAAGATGATTAGCGAAGATTACATCACTAAAAACGCTCGAAGACTATATCATTCTTCGCACGACGATTATGCTTGGATACTCACCACGCGGTACCCGTAGCCTTAATGAGCGTTTAATGCTTGAGGTGGCACAGTCGCGTGTTCCCACACTTTTCACAGATGAATATCGCTCACCGATTTCAGTAGAGACGCTTGCACACATTATCTTGGAATTTGCACTTGATGCCGCTAGAGAGGCAAGGGGCATATTTCATGCCGTGGGCAGCGAGCGTCTTTCGCGTTATGAAATTGGGAAGAAAATTTTTGAGCATTTCGGCGTGCCTGAATCTTCCTATCGCGCTGCGCCGCTGGATAGCGTTGTTTCAACGCCGCCACGCCCGCGTGATTGCAGCTTAGATAATCACAAACTGCGCTCTGTTATCAAAACCCGTATTCCTACCATAGACGAAGTCATTGCTTCGCTGTAGAAACCACCCAAATAGAAGGCATAGAAGGCAGAACATCTTAGGGAGGATTGCGGAGCTGACGGGGCTCGAACCCGCGGCCTCCTGCGTGACAGGCAGGCGCTCTAACCGACTGAGCTACAGCTCCCCACTTGCAGCACACACCGCTGCTCAGAAAAGGATTGCAAATATACTCGTCTCTCTTGTGCTTTCCAAATGCATACTATTTGTTTTTTCCCACACTTGCTTATCAGATTTATTAAACCTTTTCTGACCCCTATCTGTCTCTTTGAGTGCACAGTCGCTCAAAGCCATGAAAAGCGACTTGTAGATTAAAAACAAATTTTCAAACTATCTAAATCGTGCATCTAACTATGAAACGCTCATCTCTTTTCCTTCGTGCTGCTTTCGCGCTGATTTTGCTTGGCGCAATAGGCTGTCAAACAGCCTCTGAGCCCGCTCAAGATGAGAGCCAACTTGCTTCATTGGATGCTGCTACCGTCATTTCAGGGGCAATAGGCTCTGACAATGGCGGACTCAATGATCAACTCACTGACATTGTTGAACTTACTTCTGACGGGGTGCTGAACTTTATGGCTTCACCTGATGCCGCAACCCTGCTGGACAATCGTCCTATGCTGAGCCGCAATGGCATGATTCGCCGCCGTGAGTACAACCCGGCAAACCAGACTTGGACCATTAGCGTGCAACGCTCAATCAATACCCCTACGGTGCAAGGCAGTTGGACACGCCAGTATCGTCTGCGTTTTTCACGCGATGGTGTCGGGCAACAGTTTCTCAGAACAAACAACCAGCTTGCCGACCTTGTCACCTTTGAAATCGTGCCTGATTCTTGCACAGGCTACTTTAAAAACCGTCAGCTATCGCATCGCTTGACCCGATTAGAGGGTGCGCTGCGCGGCACAATCTCCTTTGCGGATACTGCAAATCCTATTATGACGCTCAACTCTGCGGCACCTTATCGTCGCTCTGGTATTGACTCACTGACAGCTGGCGAGGCTCTACGCGTCAGTAATCACACCATCACAGCTACACTGCGCGATGTTGTGGTGCCTCTCAATCGTACACGCCGCGTCCAGAACATTTATGCGCGTGCGACATCTGGTACAATTACTGGCACATACACCGCACGCATCACTTTTGTGCGCGGTGAAACCTACAGCGAAAGTCAAGTCAACCGTGAGTTCAGCATTGATCTTTCGCAAGAGCGCAGTGGTATCCTGCCCATTTCCGTCAGGGGTCGCCGTGGTGAGTTCAGAGGCTCCTGCCAATGGATATCTGGCGCATTTTTACCTTTCTAACTTCTGAAAAGAGTAGCAAGCTCACACGCTGCATTAGCTTCGGGCAGTGCAGCGTTTTCTATTCGATAGGTCTGTAGCCTTTTGGAATCTCAAATGTGGATTTTGGGAAAGTTTTTTTAGAGATTTTCTTTGCGTCAATTGTCAAAATCTGACCGTTTTCTTCAGCGCGCACTTTCAGCGGAAATCCTGCTACACCTGCTTTTTTCATCTCATCAACCATTCTCGGATTTAAGCCAAGAAGTGTAACAGCACCTGCAAGTTTGGTCAGTTCCTCTGCATCTAAAATCTCGCTTGTTGTCCAGAGTTCTATCGTACGCTGTTTCGTGCTCAGACGACATCGCTTGCATTTGTAGCCTAATACGGTCTCTTCACCGAGCTTGTCAAGCGTGTAGGCATCCCATCGTCCAAGTGATTCAGCCAGCCGCTGTGACTCTGCAAGTCCAACGATATTATATGTTTTGGCGTAGGCATTGAGTTTGTAGGCTGCACTGTCTTGCTTTGGAATCAAGAACTCAAAGGCTTGATTTTTACCATCGAAGATTGCTTTTGCGCCATAGCGTGAGAGCATGATCACAAGCTTACCGTTCTTCACTTCTGGCGCAGAGACCGAAAAGATGATTGAACCTTCAAAAGGTTTAGGCGATGTAAAAAGCAGCGCAAAGAAAAGGATGTAGGTCATTTTGGTTTGGGCTATAGAAAGCGTTACGATGCTTTGCGTTTGGAGTTACATTCAAAAAAGAAAGAGCCACAGGAAATAATCACCGATGAGAATTGTGGCGGAAGAGACTACGAAACTGCGAATCGTAGCGACCCCGACACCTTCTGCCCCGCCATCCGTACGGAAGCCAATGTGGCAACCAATTGCTGAGGTCACCAATCCAAAAATTGCCGCTTTGAGCAGCGCTCCAAACACATCTTTGACGTAAAAGAAATTTTTGAGCGAGTCAAAGAATCCTGATGCAGAAAGCCCTAAGAAGGAGGATGAGACGACAAATGCGCCTGCAATTGCCACAAGGTTTGCAAAAATGACGAGAATCGGCAACATCAATGTTGTAGCTAAAATGCGTGGCATGGCAAGGTAGCGTATGGGGTTGATTGCCATGGTTTCCAGCGCGTCGATTTGTTCGGTAACTTTCATTGTACCGATTTCTGCAGCGATAGAGGCGCCCACGCGCCCTGCGATGATAATGCCTGTCAGCACGGGACCGAGTTCAATAATAATCACACGCGATGTGATGCCACCGACAAGGCTCATTGGCGCAAGTCCTTTCATCTGATAGGCAGCTTGCCACGCAGCGATTGCGCCCGTGAAAATGGAGACGAGCACCACAAGTGGCAGTGAATCCACACCAATGTGCGACATTTGCGTTACAATCAATTTGCGATCCTTGAAACAGCGAGGCAAAGTTTTCAGCACACCGCCGAACATCATTGCAATTTGACCAATCTCTGTAAAAAAATTGATAGCAAGTGTCATGGTATTTCTGTGTTTTGTGGCATTATGCTTAAAGTGATTGTAAAGGTTACCTGTGCTTGATTGCGCAATTTTGTAGTACTACATCAGCAAACAAACCGTATGAAAATTTTTATATTTAACTGTTTCCTCAATGGGCGAAAAGTGGTTTTTCCAACCAAAATGATTACAAACTATGAGTACTGCCGTTCTCGAGAGCAATCTCACCATCGATGTCGAAGAAGTGTTAGGCGCTGAAGCCAAGACTCTTTTGGAACACAAAGCCAAGATTCCAAAAGAACATTTGCATTTGCCCGGTCCTGATTTTGTCGACCGTGTCTGGGCACACTCCGACCGCAGTCCCAATGTGCTGCGCAATTTGCAACTGCTCTTTAATACAGGGCGACTTGCTGGCACAGGCTACCTTTCGATCTTACCTGTCGACCAAGGCGTTGAGCACTCTGCTGGCGCGTCATTTGCCAAGAATCCAATCTACTTTGACGGTGAAAACATCGTCAAACTTGCCATTGAGGGTGGCTGCAATGCTGTCGCCTCCACATTTGGCGTACTGGGCAGTATAGCGCGTAAATATGCGCACAAAATTCCTTTCATTGCCAAAATAAACCACAACGAATTTCTGACCTATCCGAACAAGTTTGATCAAATCATGTTCGGTAATATCAAGATGGCATTTGATATGGGCTGTGTGGCTGTCGGTGCCACCATTTATTTCGGCTCCGCTGAATCCAGCCGCCAAATTATTGAGGTCTCTGAAGCGTTTAAGCAAGCGCATGATTTGGGTATGGCAACGATTCTCTGGTGCTACTTGCGCAACCCTGCTTTCAAGGTCAATGGCACAGATTATCATGTCTCAGCTGATCTGACCGCGCAAGCCAATCACTTGGGCGTAACGATTGAAGCTGATATCATCAAGCAAAAATTGCCAGAGAACAACGGGGGCTACAAAGCCCTGAGCACGAAGGACAGCCCCTACGGCAAATCGGATAGCCGAATGTATACCGACCTTGTCACCGACCATCCTATCGATCTTTGCCGTTATCAAGTGCTTAATTGCTACATGGGCAGAGCGGGTCTGATCAATTCAGGTGGTGCATCAGGCGACAATGACCTCTTTGACGCGGTCAGGACGGCTGTTATCAACAAGCGTGCTGGTGGTATGGGTCTCATTTCTGGACGCAAAGCCTTCCAAAAGCCCATGAAAGAAGGCATCGCAATTCTCAATGCAATTCAAGATGTCTATCTTGATAAGCATATCACGATTGCTTAACTCAAAGTTAAAGGGCGCATCACTGCGCCCTTTTTATTTTCTCTTTGCAGGCAGCAATCCTTGGGCATCTTACTTGATAAGCATCATCTTTTTGGTTTCCACAAATTGCCCTGCTTGCAAGCGGTAGAAATAGGTGCCACTTGCAAGATTCATCGGGCGAAATTCGACCTGATGCAGACCTGCGTCTTTGCGTTCATTGACAAGTGTTGCCACTTCTCGTCCTAACGCATCATAGACTTTGAGCAAAACCATGCTCGGCGTTGGCAGTTGATATTGAATTAGCGTTGTTGGATTAAATGGGTTAGGATAATTTTGCATCAATCGGAATGAGCGTGCAATTGGTGCATCTGTTTGTGCTGAGAGCGGCGTTAGATTTGTAATGTTTGCGCTGTAGATACCATTGCCATGCGTTGCGACCGCCACCAATCCATCTGCTTGCCTTGCACGAATCATATCGACGACCACATTGCCAAGTGTTCTGTGTCCTTGCTGCACCCATTGGGTTTGCATACCATTTAGTCTTGCTGTAGCGTAGAGTCCTGTTGTAGTGCCCACGAAATAGACTTTGCCACCTTGCACGGGCAAAATCTCTGCGCATTTTACGGCTGGTCCGCTCCCTGTGCCATCAGGATTTTCCTCTAAGTTTCCAGCTACTGCCGACCAACTTGCGCCACCATCTTCACTGTAAAACAGGCTCAGAATGTTGTAGTTTGAAAATACGACCATAACTTTGTTTGCATCCGTTGGGTCAATTGCAATGCAACTAACATAGCCCACATTAGATGTGCCGCTACGTGGAAAATTTGCACCTGTGATTTCTGTTGTAACAGCGGCATTGGAGTGCGCATCATCGACGCGAAAGACTCTGCCGTTGTTTGTGCCATAGTACAATCGATTAGCAGGCGTGCGTGAGATGGCTAAACTCGTTAGCCTTGCTCCGGGGAAAGGTGGTGAGAGTGTATCCCAGCTCGCCGCTGTTGATGTGAGCGCATTGGTATTACGAAAAACTCTATCGCCGCCAAGTGAGTAAAGAATGTTACTATTGTTTGGGTCTAAGACGAATGGATTGATAAAGAGCGGGTTACTGGCATTTTGCGGTGTGATAGATACTACTGAGAGTGGGCGACCATCTGCACTTAGCGATGCACGGAAAATTCTGCCTTCTTGGACAGAGATGAAATATGGATTGCCGCCATTTGCAATGGCACAGTAGCCACCGTCGCCGCCGTACACTTCACGCCAATCCACATCAGCCGTTGATGAATTGACAAACTGTGTGCCGTTGTCTTGCAAGCCACCAATGATGATGTCGCTCACTGTGTTCTGTTCTATAGCCAGCGTATAGAATTGTGATGTGATGTAGCCACGCGATAGATCTTCCCAGACCACATTTTGTGCCATGCAATTATTTGTGCGCTGTACGCCGCCATCATTACCTGTAAACATCACATTCGGATTGGATGGCAAAAATACAATGCAGTGCTGATCGCAATGATGATTGGGGTAGAGGCTGATGTTGTTGAGATTGGAGTAGCCACCAATCCAAGCCGTGTTCGTGTTTGTTGTGAACCCGCTGGTCGAACGGTAGAGATTTGTGCCACCAATAAAGACCACATTTGGGTCATCTGGCTTGACTTTGACAACAAGGTTGTAACTCTGCTGTGAATTCATGTTACCAACAGAACCGCCGAACGCGGGCATGTTACTCGTTAAATCTTCCCAGCGACCACCTGCGCCGGTGCCGTCTCCTGAAATGTAGGTGTAGCGCCAGAGACTTGTCCAGTCTCTGCCATCGCCATTGAATCCGCTATTGGGCGTTTCACCCAAGAAATAGACAATATTTTCATTTGAGGGGGCAATGCCAATCACAATGCGATTGTAAGTGCTTGGAAAGTTTGCTGGTGTAATGTTTGTCCAGTTTATGCCATCTGTTGAACGCCAGATGCCGCGTCCTTGTGCTACTGTTACATTCGCATCGCTCGTTGCTGAACTCATTGCTGCATAGACTACCCCTGTTGATGTCACAGCGACATCATTAAAGCGCGGTGAAATGACTGCGTTAGAAAAATTTCCACCTTGAGGCAATACCACACGCCAACTGTTGCCACCATCAATACTTCGATGAATTGCGCCAAGTGTCGCCGCATAGACTTCATCCTCATTCAAGTTCGACGGATCAATAGCAATGTTCCAGACCCAATCGAAATAGTTGTCGAAGACTTGTGGGGCGTTAGTTACAGTTGAAGGTAAGCGTGCCCAAGTATTGCCGCCATCTACGGACTTGAAGATGCCATCGCCACGATAAAGACCGCCACCGATATTGGAGCTTGCACTGTTGCCGCGCAATTCGCCTGTGCCATAATACCAGATATTGCGCCGTCTCGGGCGTGTATCCTGCGCCAAGCAAGAGACACTATGCAGTTCATCAGGGGCAGTGGTTTTGCGCCATGTTCTTCCGCCATCGTTGCTACGCCACATGCCGCCAGAAACCCCACCTGCAAGGATGACATTTTCATTGCTCACATCAATAGCCAACGCGCGTGTGCGTCCACCGACATTAATTGGTCCGCGAAAATTCCACTGCACACTTTGCAGTTGCTGCGTTTGCAACTGCGTTTTTGCATTTTGATTAAACCAACCCAGCGCCGCTCTTTCGCGGATTTCATCATCGCTTGGCAATCGGTTGGCATAGAGCAATTCTTTGCGGCGAATATCCTTAGGCAATTTACCCGTGTAAGGATCGAGCAGTTGCTCTATTTCCCATTTGTAGCGCGCTTCAGGATTTTCATATCTCTCACCTCGCTCTATGTAATAGGCTTCCCTTAGTTCTTCGTCCTGACACCAGAGCCATAATGTAGCGCCAAGACCCAGCAGCAAGCCAAATGCCGAGATAACTCGCAGAGTCTTCAAGCGTAGCTTAAACATTTACGCCTGACTCCCTCCTATGTTCAAATCTTTGAGGAAATCCATCTGGTTCATCATTCCGCCTGTAGCCTTAAGCATTTCTTCTTGTGCTAGGCGGGTTGATTCTTGCAGTGCTTTGTTTGTTGCCGCTACAATTAAATCTTGCAGCATATCTTGCTCATTGGGGCTGAGCAGGTCTTTTTCAATCTCGACTTTGAGAATCTCATGCTTGCCGTTTGCTGTAACTTTGACCATGCCGCCGCCGGCTTCACCCGTAACAGTCAGTTTTGCAAGTTCACGCTGCACATCTTCCATCTTTTGGCTAATTTGCTGCACTTGCTTCAGCATTCCAGCCATATCTTTGAAGTTCATATTCATTGCGTTGAATAGTTTAGGTGTTCAAATAAGACTTTTTGCAAACTCAATGATTTCTTGCGTGCGCGCCTCACTATGCGATTCAGCATAGAAGCGCACCACAGGCTCCGTGCCGCTAAATCGTACCAAGAGCCAGCTGTCGTCGTTGCAAATCATTTTGACGCCATCGCGCTTATCGACCCTTACAACTTCTTTTCCGGCTACCGCATTTGGGGTTTGATGTTGCAAGCGCGAAAGCAAAGCGTTTTTCTGCTCTTCACTCAAGCGCAAGTTTTCTCGCACGGTTGAAAAATACCCGTATTGTGCATGAAGCATATTCAAATACTCTGACAGCGGTTCTCGGGTTCTTGCTGTAATTTCAACGAAGAGCAGACACGCTAAAATTCCATCTTTTTCTGGAATGTGTTGATAGACCGATAGTCCATTGGATTCTTCGCCGCCGATAATCATGTCCTCACGCATCATGATTTCGCCGATGTATTTGAAGCCGACAGGCACATCATAGAGTTTTATACCTTCCTTGTTTGCAATTGCATCAATTAGGTGCGTCGTGGCAAGCGTGCGGACCACGCAACCTTTCCAATTTGGCTTATGCTTTAGCGCATAGTGAAAGAGAATTGCTAACAACTGATTGGCTTGAAGGTATCGTCCTGTCGAGTCAATTGCAGCGTATCGATCCGCATCGCCATCATTTGCAATGCCAATGACAAACTCCCCTTTAGCCCCCAATTCTTTGACACGCGCAATGAGTTCAGGAATGTTCTTTTCTGACGGTTCTGGTGGACGACCGCCAAAGTAGACATCGCGCCAGTCGTGCATCGTTTCTACATCTACTCCCAAATCTTTCAAGAATTTATCTGTGTAGCCACGCGCTGTACCGTACATTGCATCGTAGATGACTTTGATACCTGACTCTGCAATAACTTTCGTGTCGACAATCTCACTGAGACGCTGCAAGTAAGTAGGATTTGGGTCAATGATTTCAATTTTACCTTGAGCAAGCAGTGTTTGAAATTCAGGATAACGGCGCTCGTGCGGATTTGCTATCTCCTTTGCATAGCGTTCTGCAAAGGCTTGCTCAAACTGCTTGGTAATTTCAGGCAAGGCTGGTGCACCATCTGCCGTCGAGAATTTCAAGCCTTGATATTCAGGCGGATTGTGCGAGGCTGTGAAGTTGATACCGCCCCCTGCTCTTCGGCGCCGAATCTCATAGCTGATGACAGGCGTTGGGACATCGCGCTCACATAGAAATACTTTGATGCCGCTTGCAGCTAAAACACGTGCGGCATATTGTGCAAAGTCTTCACCTCCAAAGCGTGTATCGCGTCCAATGATGATACCTTTTTCATCTAACTTGTTTTCTTGCAGATACGCTACAATGGATTCCAGCACGAGTGTGAGATTAGCGTAAGTAAATTCGTCGGCGATAACTGCTCGCCAGCCAGATGTGCCAAACTTGATGGTCATAGATGATTGTTACAACTTTTGAAAATGTTCTTATCTTATAAGATACGGATTCTATGCAAAACGCACAGCATGATCTCTCATCAGCCTACTAGAGCTTAAGTGCAATACCAAAACGAATCACTCCTGCAATAAAAGTTAGCGTAACGGGCTTAACTTGTCTATCGCTATCAAGATACTCTAAGCGCACACTGCCATTCTGTGCTCCACTTGTCAGACCGCCACGCAGTGCAGCATTGAATGTTGCCACAACAGACTCACCTAGTGGCAAGCCAAATGTAAACTCAGCTAGCAGGGCGGCACCAATCGTTGAATATGCTTGCGGTGCAGCCAGCGTATTGCTCACCGTTCCAAAGAGCGCACCTGCTCCGAAAGTAAATTTTACTAAAGCGCGGCTTTGCAGCGGCTCAATCGGTACAAATGCTATGACTGCTGACGGCGTTAGTATCGTCCCTGTCAAGCGCAGTTGTTGCACACCTGTGGTTGCGTCAATAGCATCTTCAAAGAAGCCATAGCTTAAATCTATTCCGCCGTAGAGCGATTCGCTCAGGCGCAGCAGCAGCGTGCCGCCCGCATCAAGGCTTGTGCGCACATCTGGACTGCGTACCAGTCGAACCGTTTCACTCCACCGTGAAAAGTCGGGCGGAATTATTGCGCTCACACCTGCTTTTGCATCTATAATTAGAGTCGGCGGTTGAAAAGGTGTGTGGAGTTGTGCAGAAGCTAGGCTTGCATAGAAAAGCAGCATGACTGTCGAAGTGCACTTCATACTCAGCACTAAGCCAAAATAAAAATCGCCGTCGGCTTCAGAGCATAGCCCTTGACCAACGGCGATTTTGCGCCATGAAAGAAAATTTTTTACCAGCCCCAATAGGGGTCTCTCATCAGCCCCATTCTGCTCATTCCCCAGGGATTGCCCCAGAACCATTGTCCTTGCGGAATTTGCTGAAAACTTAGCCCAATGGTAATGTCTTTCGTGGGCTTATAGACCGCTTGAAGATTCTTGAGATAGATACCCTGAAAGAGATTCTGTCCGCCAAGAAATTGCTGCTGCATGGGCGTCACGCCGAAAGGCTGATGAATGACTCCGATATCGGCGCGAACAGCAAGCGGGAAGTCAAATTGGTAAATCATCGTATTGACATACTCGCCTACGGTGTTTCCAAAGAAAGAGTTATAGGAGAGCGAGTAAGAGTGATACATCTGAAAATGATTCGCGTCAAAGGCTGGACCTAAGAGTTGTCCGAAGAAGCTCTCGGAAGGCTTTTGGAATACCGCTGCCGTTCCATCTTCAACAGTTTGACGAGGCACATCTTTGGCAAATTGCGCTTGTGTCGAAAGAGAAATTCCGATAACAAGAACTGCAGTAAGAAGTGCTTTCTTCATGACTTTTTCAGTAAATCTTTTGCATCAAATTTAGTGATGACTCTTACTTTGTATTTACGAAACTCTCTTGGAATTCGCAAGATGCTTTTGCCCTATGAGCCTATGATGCCGTATTCGTGTTTTGTTTCAAGCCAAAGAAGAAGTAGACAATAAAGAGCAAAGAAAGCCCAACAAGTGAGAAGCGTACCCAGTATTCACCGAGTGTGGCTTCGCCGGCACTAATTTTGGAGAAGGCTCCCGGCAGTCTTGCTCCTAAGCCGCCAATAATTGCCAGCGCCGCTGCAAAGCATAGCCATTTTGCCCACTCTTGCGTTTGGTAGAGGTATGCACCAACGATCGCTAGCACACCAGCTGCTGAACCAATGAAACTTGTTGCACTGCCCGACTGAATGTAGCCGACAATGCCAAGAACAATCAAAAGACCGCCATAGATAAGTATGATGGTATTCATCTGACAACTAAGGTTTGGTTGAATCGTATTGCGCTGCACAGTCTATTCGACTGACAGATGCTAAGACTTATGGCAGCATGGATCGCATCTTGCGGGACGACGTTACTTCTTTAGTCGCTCCCACTTTGTCAGAGCCGTTGCCTAAAGGTCCTGATTTTTTGTCGTCATGTTCTTTCACAACAGGATAGAATGTCACGGTCAGCGCATAGGTTACTTCACCATTTTCTGTATTTGCTTCTTCACACTCTTTGAGCCACTCTTGCAGTTTATCACTTAGCTCTTCAGCTTTTTGTTTCGTGGTTTTAACATATTGTCGTGCAAAGTAGTGCTTCTTGCGGTTCTTTTTAATCAAACCTTTTGCTAGGCTTTCTTTGAGTTCGGTGAGTGTGGCTTGCAATGTAGAAGAAAACGTGAGCTCGGAGACATCATCTTCGGTATCAAGGCGCACTTCAAACAACACAGGCGAGAGTGTAAAGTGCTTTGCAACAGCTCGAAAATACTTTTCCAAGGTTCCACGATTTCGACGCGTCTCGACCATCTTAATCAGCCCCGCCGCTTCGAGCGTCTCAACATGATGATAAAGTTTGTTGATATTTTCGCCTAAATACTCGGCAACTTGCTTGGTTGTCATTGCTTTTTCGCACAACACGTTGAGAATACGAATGCGTAGAGGATCTGCGATGGCTCGAACCTGCTCCAACTCTCGGAGCATGTAGATATCAGTCATACTGACAATATTTAGTTACTTCATCTGCGGGCATGGCTTTACAGCCTTCTGAATTTCATTAGTAACGCTTACAAAGAAAGCCGCATCGGGAGCGGCTTAGAACTTGTGGTCAGAGAGGGAATCGAACCCCCGACACGAGGATTTTCAGTCCTCTGCTCTACCAACTGAGCTATCTGACCGTTCAAACTACAGAGGGCGTAAATATAAAACTCGTAATGAAAATTACGAAAGACTTTTTGTATGTTTTTGCTCACCTAGCTTCTCTGAGCACATCTCTATCAGTGCACCAAGTGCAAATGGCGCAAGTGCTATCCCTAACGCTGAGCCTGTCAATAGCCGTAGCCATTTGACATTGTGATATAATCCCACCGTTTCAAGTGCAACATCAACTGCAACAGCACTTATCCCCACGCCTAAAAGCGCCAGCAGCGTTTTTCGACCTAGCCATCTTTCTGGAAAGAGCAGCGCAGCAAGCATCACGCCGCCGTAGATACCTACACAGCGCGCACAAAGTGCTATGGGTCGCTCCGCTATGCAGAAGCATCTTTCACTTGCTTGATGACACACACTGCTGAAAAGTGCATAGAGTTCCGTATTGCCTTGTGTTGCCAAAATTGGCGCACCAATGGCTAAACTTAGTAAAATACCAGCCACGCCGAATATTATTGCACGAGCATGTCTATTGCTGCTATTTCCAATCGCATTCATTGTCTTTGCAGTTGAAAGTGACTTGAGTTTTTAGTGAGCTTTCATTTTACAGGCTTTATTAGCGCGTTCAATTTCCGTATTTTGCTAAGCCAAGATCAACAGCTATCTAAAAAAAACACTAGACAATGCCTTCACTGACAGCACTTCCTGCTTGGAAAAAACTTCTTGCACATTATAAGAAAATTTCAAAAGTGCACATGCGTGAGCTTTTCGCAAAAGATCGCGCACGCTTCGAGAAGTTCTCGCTTCAAGTCGGTGATATTCTGCTGGATTATTCCAAAAATCGCATCACTGAAGAGACGATGAACTTACTTTTTGCGCTTGCAAAAGAGACAAAAGTGAAAGCAAACATTGAGAAAATGTTCAGGGGTGAAAAAATTAACACCACTGAAAATCGCGCTGTCTTGCACATTGCTTTGCGTAATCGTGCCAACCGTCCAATCAAAGTCGATGGCAAAGATGTGATGCCTGAAGTTAATGCGGTGCTGGCACAAATGAAATCGTTTTGTGAGGCTGTTCGTAGCGGCGCATGGCTTGGCTACACAGGCAAGCCCATCACCGATGTTGTCAATATCGGCATTGGTGGCTCGGATCTTGGTCCTGCTATGGTCTGCCAGGCACTGAAACCCTACAGCAAGCGCGATTTGAAGATGCACTTCGTCTCAAATGTTGATGGCACACACATCGCTGAGACGCTTCGGGAACTCAACGCCGAGACGACTCTGTTTATCATCGCCTCAAAGACTTTTACCACACAAGAGACTCTCACCAATGCCCACACTGCTCGCCGCTGGTTTCTGGAGCGCATGCACCATGAGATAGCTATTGCTAAACACTTTGTTGCACTCTCGACCAACAGCAAAGAAGTTGAAAAATTCGGTATTGACTTGCGCAACATGTTTGGCTTTTGGGACTGGGTTGGTGGTCGCTATTCGCTCTGGTCGGCGATTGGTCTTTCTATTGCACTCTCAATTGGCTTTGAGAATTTCGAGGAACTGCTCACCGGCGCATTTGAGATGGATGAACATTTCCGCACTGCGCCACTTGAACGCAATATGCCTGTTATTCTTGCACTCTTAGGCATCTGGTACAACAACTTTTTTGGTGCAGAAAGCTATGCCATTCTTCCTTATGACCAATACCTTTCGCGCTTTGCAGCTTACTTCCAGCAAGGTGATATGGAATCAAATGGTAAGCGTGTTACCAAGTCAGGTGATGTGGTCAATTATCAGACAGGGCAAATCGTGTGGGGTGAGCCTGGCACCAATGGTCAGCATGCTTTTTACCAACTTATTCATCAAGGCACGAAGCTCATTCCCTGCGATTTTCTTGCGCCTTGTCAATCGCACAACCCCATCGGCGAGCATCATGCAATTTTACTCTCTAACTTCTTTGCGCAAACTGAAGCCTTGATGAAAGGCAAGACTGAAGAGGAAGCACGCGCTGAACTCAAAGCTCAAGGCTTGAAAGGTGCCGCCCTCAAAAAACTTTTGCCGCACAAGGTCTTTGAAGGCAATAAACCTACCAACTCGATTCTCTTCAAAAAACTCACACCACGTGTGCTGGGTAGCTTAATTGCAATGTATGAACACAAAATTTTTGTGCAGAGCATCATCTGGAATATCAATGCCTTTGACCAATGGGGCGTTGAACTGGGCAAGCAACTTGCCAAAAACATCTTGCCTGAACTTGCTAACAACGAACCTGTGCATTCACACGATTCATCTACCAACGGGCTCATCAACTTCTACAAAGCCCATCGTCAGAATCGATAACATACTTTTCATCATTGAAACGAACCGCTCTTTGAATGCGGTTTAGCAGACAATCTTCTAAACTAACTTAGCACAAATGAAACTTGAAGGAAAAGTTGCTCTGATTACAGGTGCAGGTCGTGGCATCGGCAGAGCGTCTGCTATTCGCTTTGCGCGCGAGGGTGCAAAACTTGTTCTTGCAAGCCGCACCCAATCTGAACTCGACACACTTGCCAAAGAACTTCTCGATCTCTACGACACTGATTCGCTTGTCGTGCCTTGCGACGTAACAAAAGCCGCTGAAGTCAAGTCGCTTGTAGATCGTGCGGTTTTTACCTTTGGCAGAATTGATATTCTGCTCAATAGTGCTGGCGTCGGACATCTTAAACCCATAACTGAACTTAGCGTCGAGGAATTTGATGCCATGATTGATGTGAATCTCAAAGGCACATTTTATGCTTCAAAGTTTGTGAGTGAAGTGATGGTAAAACAAAAATCAGGACACATCATTAATTTGCCGGGCATTTTAGGTAAAGCGGTCATGCGCATGTCCTCAGGTTATTCTGCTTCGAAGTATGGTGTAACAGGCTTATCCAAAGCCATGACACAAGACTTGATGCGCGATGGTGTGAAGATTTCACTTTTGCACTTCGGCGGGGTCAATACCACATTTTGGGACAAGATCACCATGCGTGTACAGCGCGAGAAAATGCTGACCGTTGACCAAGCTGCTGATATGGTTCTGCTTTGCGCCACACAGCCAGAGCAACTCGTACTCGGCGAACTTGTCTTGCAACCAGAAAGCCATCAACTTTGAGCTGCATCGTAAAAGCCTAATGGCGCGTGTTAATCATGCAGAATTTGATGACACTCTCTGCTTCTCTGCGCGTCAAGCTGTACTGGAGTGCACTTGCAGCTCTGGCGCTTGTTATTGCACTCTCAGCTACACTCAAGCAACTGCAGTCGAGCACACGTCTCAAAGGTGATGTGCATCTTATCGTAAATGTCGGGCAACACTTGCTTGCAGGCACAGATGTCTATCGCCATCCTCTGCCCGATGAACCTTATCCATATCTGCCAGGCATTGCACTGCTTCTTTCGCCACTGGGCGCTCTTCCGCCC
>NSLH01000027.1 GCA_002763895.1 [Chlorobium] sp. 445 | reverse complement strand
GTACTCGAGTGCGATGCTATTTGTGCTTCCCATCTGAATGCTGCTTATCGTATGGCTTAGTGAGGCACCATTGTTGCCGTTGAGAATCATAACTCCCTGTTGAACAATCAGAGTCCCTATGGTCAAATTGACCAAGACCACCGTAGGATTATCTTCACGATATCGATATGAAAATGGTAAAAAGGATACGGAGGATTAGAATTCCAAAGAGAAGGGGTTCGTGTTCCTCTCACTTGCCCTACTTTGTTTTCAATCAGAAGTGATTGCATTGAGATTGAGCTGCCACCCGCTTCACCGATAACTTGTGTAGCATCAAGTTCTGCAAACGGCTGAAAATCAGTTGTCGGTGGGGTTGTGTTAAGGTTTTCCATCACCACAGGTCCTAAATCGAACAAGGTCGCTCCAGTCCCTATGAGTCTTTGAGGTCCCTTCGTATTACGTGTAAATCTCAGGACGCAGTCCGTCAGAGTCTCATTGAAGTCAACCGATCCATTGTTTTGGAATGTTGTCGGTTGATTTGGTGGATCAGTCGAGAGCGGAGTGATCCACAACTGATGAGTTATGAAAGATGCGGGCATCAGTTCTATTTTGCCGCCTGCTTCCACCTCCACATCTCGCGTTTTGAGCGTTTTTGGACCGCCAGTTGGATTAAACCGCAGGGTACCTCCATTCTTGACTGTAACTTTTGCAAGCGTCTGCGCTGGAGTGATGTTTAATTCTACTGTATGCCCTGCGTCAATTATCACCTCATCGCCTTCAACTGTACCGGGCACACCTGACGGAGACCAAGTTGATGTATTCCAAAGTCCACTCTGTAAACTGGTATAGGTTGTTTGTGCAACGAGTGGCACATATAGGCTTAAGGTCATAAGCAGTGTCAAGCAAAATTTGAGATCGAAGTTCTTTTTCATTTTCCCTCCATGCGTGGCTTTACGTTCTTTGAGATGATTTTGAGATGATAATTGTCAATACGTTCTTCTTCTTGGCCTCACGTGTTTTTTCAACAGTGAAGTGTTTTGGGCATAGGGTGAATCAGGGCTTGGTGCGTCTTGCCTTTACCTTTACAGCATCAAGTAAGCTCTTAAGTTCTCTGTTTCTTAAGTTCTCTTTAGTTCCCTGGACATGCACGGCATTGCAGGGGCAGTATTAAAATTTTGGTCAAGCTACGATAGATTCGCGTAGCACGGTGTGATATGTATCACAACCTCACGATTGGTTTATGGGGTCGCTCTGCTGTTTTCAGCAGCTCTACTGATTGTTATTCTTGTGGCTTAAAGCGCACAACAGGGAGATTGAGTTTTTCCCCGCCATACTTCATGGCATCGTTCCAGACGAGCACCACTTGTTCGGTTTTAGGCAATCGCGCTTGTGGAACATAATCTGACGGAACGACGGCAGAAGAGTCGCCAAAATCAGCAATGAAGGCGGCATAGCATTTTTCACCTTGTCCAGGCTGAATTTCGCAGCGACTCTGTTTAATCTTTGCGTTGATTTTATTTTTTTCGAGAAATTCGCTGAGTTCTGTATAGAGATAGTTAGTAGAGATAAATTGCAGTTTGCGTGGGTCAAATTCAATGGGTTTTGTGCCTTTATTTTCAATTTCGATTTGTATGAGAGATTGTACAGCTTCAAGGCGGACGCGGTCGTTGCGCAAACTTGGTCCAATCAAGCGGTAGGTACCGCTGATGGCAACACCGATGTTGGTTTGCACATCTTTGTAGAGCAATCTTGGTGTTGTGCCTGCTTCATTGACGATAAGATAGACTTGCTGGACAGATTCACAACTGAGTACACCTAGCGACAGCAGCAGCAGAATGAAGAGTTTGGATAGTCCAAGTTTCATCATCATAGTGATTCTGATTTCAGTTTATCGTTTGTTATTTCAAGTTTTGTAAAAAGCCCTCACACCGGTCTCATGCTCTCTGGCAAAACGCCTGCATTTACCAGAATTTTTAATAATCGAGAGTGAAAAAGGGATTATCGTGTGAATATAATACTTTTTGAGATGATATTACTCAGCCGTTCTGCGCGGTCTATAGCTTGATACTCAAAGGTGCGAGTTGCTGGTGTGTTGGTTGAGGGCACTTGCAGTGTTGCGGTAAAGATGCCATCGCCTGCGGTTTGGTCGCCGCTGAGTCCGTTACGCTCGCCATCATCGAGCAATTGAAAGGTAATGGCGCGGTTATCGGTGCGTGTAGCTCGGACTTCTCGGATAAAGTTTACGCCATTTGGGTGTGTGGCGCGTGCGGTGATTTGAATCAGACGTGTGCCGCTTTCAGGGATGCGCACGGTGTCGGGCGATTCGACGCTGAGCAAAGTTGGGGCGCTGGCACGCGAGTCCGTGATACGGATAGTTTGACGCGCATCGCCGCCGCTTTGTCCAAAGACATCAAAGGGCGTTACGACCACTGTAAAGTGTCCGACTGTGGTGCGCGTGAGGCGCACATTCAAGTCGCCAGCATATTGCGCACTTGTTGTGCTGCCCGCACGAGGTAAGAGTTCAGCGCTTGCCAGCGGTTCTGGGTCGGTCTGCGCTACGAATGCAGCGCGCACATTGCGAATTGCAGTATTTTTGAACTGAATTGTTACCTCCACTCTGAAGCGCACACTGGCTTGATTGTTGGCTTCGAAGCGCACGGTATCTAAATCCACTTGTGCGGGCGTTACGGCAAGAAAGGACACTGTGGGGGGCTCTTCTTGCACATCGGTCATGGTATTGTTATCGCTGCATGCTGCGCTCCCGCTTGCCAGCAGAAGTGCCCAAAGCGCAGCCTTAATTTTGCGTTGAAATTTTTTCATGGATCGGCTTTTCAGGTTTTGATTCCAGCAGTGCGTGCACCAGTGTGCGGTGCACGGCTTCTGAATGCAGCATCAAAGGATGGGCTATGACATTAAAGGCTATGTTTGTTGCCTGTTGCCACACAGAGCTGTGTGCAGGCACAATCATCAAATCCAGCGGGGTCCAGAGCGAGAGCGGCTTGAGCGGCTTGAGCATGTCGGCACGGGCATTGAGTCTTTGCAGCAAGTGGCTCTTTGGTCGCAAGTCTTTTTATACCTTCACCTTCAGCGGCATAAGCCAGCCACGAGCCATGGTGTGGACTTGAAATCGTAATGAGGCGCTGTGTGCGCTGATAGCCATTCAGTTCTTGTAAGTAGTAGCGCGCCACAATACCGCCCATGCTGAAGCCAATGAGAGCCAGCCACTCTGAGGGTTCAACTTTGCGCTCAATAATTTCTTTTAGTTGCGCTGCAAGTGTAGCAATCGAGACACTTCCATCATTTGGTACAAGGTCTGGCGCCAGCGTACGAAAGCCCTTTTTGTGCAATCGTGCCGATAAGTCTAAAAAGACTTTTCCTGTATCAAAGAGACCATGCAGCAAAATAGCTGTGCGTTGCGTCATGCGTTCGTATTCGTACGTTTTGCGCAATGTTTGCTTGGATATAAACGCCGTGCTTTGGTTCTAAAATTTCACGCTCAGAGAAATCAGGTTCATGCCGATGGGCGCGTTTGGTTCTAAGACAAAGGCATAATCGAGCGCTGCTAAGACACGCTCGATTGGATATTCTACTGAAAATCCCATGCTTGGTGTAGCGATTTCAAGTAGGGTGACGCCTTGCAGTCCCACGCGGTCAATACCGATGCGAAATTTCAGGGCGCGTACAGGTTGCAGCATCGCCCCAAGCCGTAGATGTACTTCAGAGCGCCGCAGGGTTTGACTCTCGAGTGTTTGACGCACCAGGCTGCCTTCTGTCACGAACACGGTGCGGCGCCCTTCCAAAGCCACGGTCAAGACTTGCACTTCAGCAGCGAGTACTACGGTCTGCCACCCTAAGAGTCCTTTGCGCTGCCAGGCAAGGCTTGCGCGCAAGGCAAGCGGCATCGGGTCGGTGGTGGTTGTGCCTTGCAGGTCGTAAATCGGTGTGGTATCCCAACGGTATTGCGATAAGATATCAGCAGCACTCAGTGCTAGCGTCAGCGTCGAGAGCGAATCGAGCGTGAGGCGATATAGCGCGCCGACATCGAAGCCTACGGTAAAAGAATTTCGCAGGTCTCTAGCCAGTGAGGCAAGGTATCCGCGCAGCGTTAAGCCCACTGAAAAATCATCTGTGAATCGGTTTGCAAAAGAGAGCATAAAGAGATTTTCTGAGGTGCTCAGTGAGCCTAAGGGTTCGCCATCACGGTTACGCGCGTCGATGTTGCTGACACCAGCATTTATCCATGCAACGCCAAGCCCTGCTGTCGGTCCAACTTTGCCTAAGAATGAAGCAAAGTTCAAACTTCGATCAAGTGTGAGAAAGGTATAGGTGAGCGTTGCATCATAATAATCTGCAAAACTGATGAGCGCAGGATTGTAATAGGGCTGCAGTTCGCCTGCGCTGATAACTGCGCCGCCTGCATTACCGAGCGCAACCCCACGCGCTGAAAATCCCATTCGGGCAAAAGGCGCAGCGGCGCCGCCAATCTGTGCCCGGCTTTCAGCTATCATGAGCCCAAGCAACAACGGCGCAAACAGCAAAGAAACTTTCATGGCAAGAGCTAGAGTTAAATTAAAATTGAATGTTTTGAATCTCACAAACAAGCCTTGCATGCGTCTCTATGCACTTCACACAGTGAGTGCTCCTCACTAAGTAGTCTTGACGTATTGGCTTGCAGGCTCTAAATTTAGTTGCATTTACTATTGCTAAACTCTTTGCACCAATGAGTCACCAGATTTCCGATTCCAAACTTAACGCTGTACTCTCGCTTCTGGATGATGAAGATGAGACGGTCTTCCAGAGTGTTCGTACTGAACTGCTTAGCGCTTTGCAATCCGACCATCCTGAAGCCTCACAAATTCTGCGCGTGATGGTTGAAAAGAAAAACGCTACGTCCGGTCGTATCTCCAGCCGCATTGAAGACCTTATCGATGAGATTCAGTTTCAGAAACTCTCACCGCAATTTCTACGTGGCTTTATGGACAATGCCACGCTCGAAACCTACGCGTTTCTGGTTATGCAAATTGGCTATCCTGATGTCGATCTGGACAAATACCATAAAGAATTTCAGCAGCTTGAATCGCTTCTGCGACTCGAATACTTCACCACGAGCATGAGCGAGATTGATAAAATTTTCATGATGAGCGTCATTCTCTTTGAAAAGCAAGGCTATCGTGGCAACTCTGCGGCATATTATGAGCCCGACAATAGTTATCTCAACCGTGTGATCGATCGCAAACTTGGTATTCCTATCTCACTTGGCACGATTTATTTGATTTTAGCTGAACGCTTCCATCTTCCCATCTACGGCGTCAATATGCCGGGGCACTTCCTGCTCAAATACGAAACGCCGGGCGGTGAAGAACGCTTTATTGACCCTTTCAATCAAGGACGAATTTTAGACAAACAGGATTGCATTCGGTTTTTGCAAAATCAGGGCTATGGTGCTGTCGACCAGTATTTTGCGAAGGCGTCAGCTTTAGACATCTTGGAGCGGACGCTCAACAACTTGCGCAACAGTTACCGTGAGTTCGGTCACTACCAAAAGACGGCGCTTATTGAGCGCTACCTGAATCTGATTTTGGACTTTCGCGGTGAGCCACTCCTTCCACCGCATTCGCCCTTCTCTTCTGATTCTGACGATTTCGAAGAAAACGATGTGTAAGCTATCAGGGCGTACTGGTCGTGTCCTCTTCGCTCTCTATCAGCGGTTTCTCTTTTTCCTTCTGTTTGTCATTGGTCGAGACCACCAATTCAACGGGTTTGCCTAATGGGGCAAGCTCGCCTTGTTTTGGAGACTGTGCAATGACGGTATTTGGCACAAGCGATGTGGAGTATCGATAGCGCACCTCTCCAATCGTGAAGCCTGCAGTTACAATTAGGGCTTCGGCTTCGCTGAGCGTCCGCTGCAAGACATCAGGCACTACGCCTTGCTGCACGCCCCCTTCTGCGGGCAATCGTCCAACCTTAAAACCAATCACTGTCTCTACGCTGACAGTTGTGCCGGGTGCAATACTCTGCGAGAGAATCATGCCATCGTCTTCTTTTTTTGTTACAGGCACTTCTTCGATTTTGCCCAAGCGCAAGCTCAGACGTTCCAACGTCAACTTTGCGTCTGTCAGAGTTCGCCCTTTGAAGTCAGGCAGTGGTGCGTTCTCACGTCGTGCAGTGTTGACAGACAGATAGATGCTTCGTCCTGCTTTGACTTTGGACTGCGGCAAGGGATTTTGCGATAGCACCGTGCCCAGTTTTTTCTTCGGGTCATAGACCTCATAGCCCCGCTTTGCCACTAGTCCTAACTGCTTGAGGCGTTGTTCGGCTTCTTCAAACGCTTTGCCAGTAACATCGGGCACGGTTACAATCTCTCCACCTTTCACATACAGTGGCATCAGCACTCTGTCGAAGAAGAAAAACAACGCAATCAGCGCAGCAATCAGAATGTAGAGTTTCAGGGCAAACGGTGAGCGAAGCGCAAAGAAAGTTTTTTCAAGCGTTGGATTCATTAGGATGACTTCATCAGAGAAAATTTGTCACAACTCTTCAAGCACTGCAGCCGAGCTATGCTATACGGTTTTTGTCTTCGATGTTATGTCGTTAAAATTTGGCGCAAAGTTAAAGGTGCAAACTTCAGAAACCAAAACCACTTTTTGTTGGCTATCAATAGATAAGCCGTGCCACGATGTTTTCATATCGGCTCAAAATTTGCTACATTTGCTGCCTGAAAAAATTAACCAGATAACTCTAGCCACGCTATGTTTGAAGCGGAACTCGAGCGCGTGCGCGCGCTCAACGAGCGCCTTCAGTCGCTCCGGAGGTTTCTTTGAGATTGACACTCGCCTTGAAAAAATCAAGGCACTGGAAGCACAAACTGCCTCCGATACGTTCTGGAATGACCCTGCTGCTGCACAGAAAATTCTGAAAGAAATCTCTGAACACAAATCTTGGACGGAAGCTTTTGCTCGCCTTGATGCTGCAGTGAAAGCTGAAGCTGAATCGCTTGAAGTAGCCGCAGCACTCGAAGAAGCCAGCTACCTTCCCGAAGCCGAAAAGCATCTTGCAAAGTTAGAGTCAGAGGTGCGCGCGATGGAATTTCAAAACATGCTCTCTGGACCTGACGACAAACGCAATGCGATTCTGACCATCCATGCTGGCGCCGGTGGCACCGAGGCGCAAGACTGGGCAGAGATGCTTTACCGAATGTACATGCGTTGGGCAGAACGACGCGGGTTCAAAGTCTATACCGACGACTATCAAGAAGGCGAAGGCGCTGGCATTAAAACCGCCACGCTAGAAATCATCGGCGATTATGCTTACGGCTATCTTAAAGCGGAGAACGGCGTTCATCGTCTTGTGCGTGTCTCCCCGTTTGATGCCAATGCGCGCCGACATACTTCTTTTGCCAGTGTGTTTGCTTATCCTGAAGCACCTGAAGATGCGCCAATTGAAATTCGTCGTGAAGACTTGCAAATTGATACGTTTCGCAGCGGCGGCAAAGGCGGTCAGAACGTCAATAAAGTTGAAACAGCTGTACGCATTACACATTTGCCAACAGGCATTGTGGTTGCCTGTCAGCAAGAACGCTCGCAGTTGCAGAATCGAGAGCGCGCTTTGAAAATGCTTAAATCACGCCTCTATCAAATCAAGCGTGAAGAAGAAGAAGCTAAAAGGCGCGAACTGGAAGGCAAGAAAAAGAAAATCGAGTGGGGCTCGCAGATTCGCAGCTATGTCTTCGATGACCGACGTGTTAAAGATCACCGCACCAATTATGAACGCTTCGATGTCGAGAATGTCATGGATGGCGATATCGATGATTTCATTGAGCGCTACTTGATGGAGTTTGGCGATTGATACTCATGCAACTTGCAGACACTCTGCACAGGACTACAAGCCACACAAGTTTAGTGTGCCTCAAGAATTTGTTGTAAGTTTGCCTCACTCATGCACCGGTAGCTCAATTGGATAGAGCACCAGATTTCGACTCTGGCGGTTGGAGGTTCGAGTCCTCTCCGGTGTACCACTCTCCCTGCTCTCTTACGCTCCTTCTCATGTGCTTAGGTCTGAATTATGCCCGGATTAAAGACCGGCAGGTTTGGGTTTTCATTGACCAGCTCGAGGCAATAGGCCAAAATGTTTCGCGTCTCTCTTGGATCGATGATATCATCTATCCATAAACGTGCTGCCGCATAAAGCGGATTCATTTGCGCCTCGTATCGCTCCGAAATTTCCCTCAGAAACTTGGCTTTCTCTTCGTCGCTGATGCTACGCCCTTCTTTTTCGAGCTGACCGAGCTTGATAGAGAGCAGAGTCTCTGAGGCTTGTTTGCCGCCCATAACCGCAATTTGCGCCGTATGCCAAGCAAAAATAAAGCGTGGATCGTATGCCTTACCGCACATTGCGTAATTACCTGCCCCGAAACTGTTGCCCATAATCACCGTGATTTTTGGGACGACAGAGTTTGAGACCGCATTCACCATCTTTGCTCCATCTTTGATAATGCCGCCATGCTCAGCACGGCTACCGACCATAAAGCCCGTTACATCTTGCAAAAAGATGAGCGGAATTTTGCGTTGATTGCAATTCATGATGAAGCGTGCCGCTTTGTCTGCACTGTCTGAATAAATCACGCCACCGACTTGAATTTCACCTTTTGCATTCTTTACCATCAAGCGCTGATTTGCCACAATCCCCACTGCCCATCCATCAAGGCGAGCATAACCACAGATTATGGTCTTGCCATAGTTTTCCTTGTACGGTATGAAAGATTCTGCATCTACGATTCGCTCAATAATCGGCATCACATCGTAGGGCTTTGTGCGGTCTTCTGGGATGAAACCTAAAATTTCTGATGTCGGATACTTCGTCGGTTTTGGCTCAATACGACTGAATCCTGCTTTTGGCTTGTCAGCAAATTGCGACACCAGCTCTCGCATGCGTTGCAAGCAAGCTTCATCGTTTGGCATCTTGTGGTCGATATTGCCCGAAATAAACGTCTGTGTGGTTGCGCCACCTAAGGTTTCGTTGTCAATGACTTCACCAATTGCGGCTTTCACAAGATGTGACCCAGCAAGAAACACGCTACCTGTACCTTCGACAATCAGCGATTCATCACACATGAGCGGCAAATATGCCCCACCTGCAACACACGGTCCCATCACAGCTGCAATCTGTGGGATGCCCATCGAACTCATCACCGCATTGTTTCTGAACTGCCTCCCAAAATGTTCTTTATCGGGGAAGACTTCATCTTGCATCGGCAAATACACGCCGGCAGAGTCGACAAGGTAAATGACCGGCAAGTGATTTTCCATCGCAATTTCTTGCGCCCTGATGTTTTTCTTTGCGGTCATCGGAAACCATGCCCCGGCTTTGACCGTCGCATCGTTTGCCACAATCATGCAGTTGCGTCCATGTACTTTGCCAATGCCGACGACAACCCCTGCCGCTGGACAGCCACCTTCAGCTTGATACATTTCATAGGCTGCAAACAGTCCAATTTCTAAAAATGGCGAGCCTTTATCGAGAAGTCTTTGAATACGCTCGCGCGCGTGAGTTTGCCTTTGGCATGGTGCTTTTCTATCGCCGATTTGCCACCGCCCAGCTTGATTTTATCAGCAATCGCCGCAATGCGCTGCCACTTGGTTTTGAGAAGGTCTTCGCGCACATAAAATTCGGGGGGATGTTCTAAAGTAAATTGCGTCTCAATTGTCATTTTTGAAACAAATGGTTTCTTGATGCGCACCAAAATACTGCCCTCTTGCGCTCTAGCAAAATAGAAAATATCGTAACTTTAAAACTACATGCTACATGTCAGATACGACCGTCAAGCACAACTTGCTATGCATTCAAGAACAGACACCATCTGAAATTGTAACTTATATCTTTAGTCTTCAACTTCAACCATCAAACCTTGCAACGTGAAACTGACTTTTCTTCCTGTTATTTCTTTCTTAGCACTGGCTCTTTTTGGCTGCTCTCCCTCAAAACCTGTTCAATATCTGCCGCACCGCGTGGAGCAAATACCGCTTAAACTCAAAGCCGCGTTACCTGTTGAATCGTCTGTTGGCGATCTGGAACTTTCTGGTCTGGCGCTGTACCAAAATACACTTTACAGTGTCAGCGATGACCACGGCGATATGATTTTTAAGCTCACGATTGAGCCCGATAAGGTCATAGCCGAACCTTTCTTGCGTTTTGAGAAACCTGCGCTGCGCCCTGATTTTGAAGGTATTGTGTGCGATAGTGCTGGCAATTTCTACATCATTAGTGAATCGGAGTGCCGCATTTTCTTTGTCAGTCATGATGGTAAAACCACAAAGTGGCTTACTCCAAGTTTTGAAGAACAAGCCAAAGCTGCTGGCTTGCTTCAAAAGTTCAATGCCTATCCCGAAGGGCTTGCGCTGCGCACACCGACGCATTTCTATGTTGCCGCAGAGCACTCCCCACGCGGGTTGATTGAGCTTCAGACTGAGCCGTTTCAGACCACATTTTATGTGTGCGATTACACAGCAATTCCGCTGCGCGAAAAACGTGTGCCTGATTTTGCCGACCTCTACTACGAAAATGACCGGCTCTTTGCGCTTGCACGCAATGCTGAAGCCGTCGTTGAACTCTCGATTGAGCGCGACAGCGTTTTTGAAAAAACCTGTTGGTCATTTCAGCAAGCGGTCTCTCATGACAGTTTGCAGTACGGCTCCATGCGTTTTGGCTTAGCCGAAGGGCTAACTATGGATAGCAGTTCTATTTACATCGTCTATGATACCAATGGCGAGACGCGCAACCGCTCGGCTGGGGATAAGCGTCCAATGTTCTTTATCTTTGAGCGACCGCAGTAGGTGCACTGCACATTCGGAGCAAATGCATATCTTTTTCTTTAACAAATTTTCGCTCTCATGCGTACGATAGGTATTGATCCGGGCTCTATTACGACAGGCTACGGCATAATTGAGCAGCAAAATAATGCGTTCGTTACGCTTGCGTTTGGCGTGGTGCGCCTCAATGCTAAAGCGTCATTTCCACATCGCTTAAAAAAGCTCTACGATGAACTTGCTGTGCTTATTGAGCAGCATCGTCCTACGCGCCTTGCGCTTGAAACCGCCTTTTACGGCAAGAATGCGCAATCGGCACTCAAGTTAGGGCAAGTGCGCGGGGCAATTCAAGTCTTAGCTATGAACCATGGGTTAGAAGTGCTTGAATACTCGCCACGTGAGGTCAAAAAATCACTCACAGGTGCTGGCAATGCTTCAAAGGAGCAAGTTGCCTTTATGGTAAGAAAATTGCTTAATCTTTCTACTACAGGAGAATTTCTTGATGCCAGCGATGCCCTTGGTCTTGCACTTTGCGATGCCTTCAAACATCACGCTCTGCTTGAGAGTGAGATGCATGCACTGCGCAATGTGCGTTTGCAAACTCAAAAGCGCCGCTACAGCAGTTGGAAAAGTTTTATTGATGCGAATCCTCATTTGCTGCGTTCATAATGTTACAAGGTCTTCTTAAAGCCGAGTTTTGGTCACGCTTGCGCTGGTATCACGGCGTTTTGTTCTACATCGCCATGAATTTTATTTCTGGTGGCTGGCTTGCTACACGCATGTATCTCGATGAGGTTGGTCGACCGCCCTTCATGCCACCTGATTGGGCGTTTGCTCCGATTTGGATCACGCTACAGATTTTGATGGTTATCGCTGGCTTTCGCCTAGTCAAAACTATGCACAGCGAACTCTATCAGCCAAAACTTTTTTGGAGTTACGCCTTACTCTGGGCATTTTTTTCAATGTTCAGTTGGTTCTACTTCGGGTTGCATAGTCCAATTTTGGGTTTTTTGACAACACTCGGCATGTTTATCGTCAATGCAATCAACCTCTATTTCGGGTTTCAAGCCAGCAACAAGTATTATGCGCTTCTGCTTGTGCCGCTGATGATATGGCTAACGCTTGCCTCTCTTGTCTCTGGCTGGCAAGTGCTCTACACACCTGATGAGTTTTTCTGCACTCCACCCCTCATAGCACGCTAATCTCTATTGGGGCGCTTTTGTCTTTGGCAAGTGTTGCGGATTTAAGCACATGATGCTTTTTTGAGAGTATCGCTGCAGTTTTGCATTTTAGCTCATCCATACGCACCAAAACAGTTTTGCAATCAGAAAACCATAAAAACATCTCAACGCTATGCCCACGCCAACCCTTAACATTCTGGTTACTGGCGGTGCTGGCTTTATCGGCTCGAATTTTGTCCGATTTATGCTTGCCAAGCGCCCCACTTACAAGATTATCAACTATGACAAACTTACTTATGCAGGGAATTTAGAAAATCTCAAATCGGTCGAGCGTAACCCACGATACACATTTGTCAAAGGTGATATCTGCGATGCTGACACACTTCGTGCTACTTTTCAAGCCCATCAGATTAATGTTGTTATTAACTTTGCGGCTGAATCACATGTTGACAGGAGCATTCTTGGTGCTCGAGTATTTGTCGAAACTAATGTGTTAGGCACTCAAATCCTTTTGGAAGTTGCAAAGGAATTTTCAGTCAAGCGATTTATTCAAATTTCCACGGACGAAGTTTATGGCACACTCGGCGAGACAGGCTACTTTAGCGAAGACACACCGCTTCAACCGAACTCGCCCTACTCTGCTAGCAAAGCCGGCGCCGACCTTATGGTTCGTGCTTATGTAGAAACTTTCAAACTGCCCTGTATTATCACGCGCTGCTCCAATAACTACGGACCATATCAATTTCCTGAAAAATTGATTCCGCTTGTTATTGCCAATGCGCTCACCGATAAACCCATTCCGGTCTATGGCGATGGCATGAATGTGCGCGATTGGCTGTATGTCGAAGATCATTGCAGCGCCATTGACACTGTGCTGCACAAAGGGAAAGTGGGAGAGGTCTATAATATCGGCGGCAACAACGAAATGCCGAATCTTGAGATTGTCAAGCGCATTTTAGCGTATCTGCAAAAGCCTGAAAGCTTGATTACTTTTGTTACAGATCGTCCAGGACACGACCGCCGCTATGCAATTGACTCTTCCAAAATTCAGCGAGAACTCGGCTGGAAACCTGTCGAGACCTTTGACTCAGCTTTGCCCAAAACGATTCAGTGGTATCTCAACAACCGTCCATGGTGGGAACGCATTTTGTCGGGCGACTATCAGAAGTATTATGAACTGCAATATGCAGGGCGATGATTGACTGACAAAAACGTGTCATCTGTATTTGTCTTCTTCATCGCTCGCCCAGCGATTAGGCAGGAATTTTTTTCCTTCCACCTTCCCGTCCTTCGTCGTAGAGATAGGTTGGCGGGGCTTTATCAGTAATGCATTCACGCGTAATGATGCAGGTTTTTAGCCCACGCATTGCGGGCAAATCAAACATAATATCCAGCATCACGTTTTCTAGAATGGCGCGCAGTGCTCGTGCACCTGTGCCACGCTTTATGGCTTCATCTACAATGGCGTCAAGTGCTTCGGGCTCGAAGATCAGTTCGACATTTTCCATCTCGAAGAGTTTGCGATACTGCTTCGTGATAGCGTTCTTTGGCTCCACCAAAATGCTTTTGAGTGCGGCTCGATCGAGTGGCTCTAAGGTCGTGATGACGGGCAATCGTCCAATAAATTCGGGAATTAAGCCAAACTCCAAGAGATCTTCGGGAATGACTTTACTGAGCAGTTCGGGACTTTCACGTTCGGACTTCGTTACGGGCATTGCGTTGAAGCCCATCGCTGACTTTGAGAGTCGTCGTGCGATGATTCTATCCAATCCTTCGAATGCTCCGCCGCAGATAAAAAGGATATTTTTTGTATTGACATTCACCAAGTGTTGCTCTGGATGCTTGCGTCCGCCTTTTGGTGGCACACCTGCAATTGAGCCTTCTAAAATTTTCAGTAGAGCCTGTTGCACGCCTTCGCCAGAGACATCGCGCGTGATAGAGACATTTGCACTCTTGCGCGCGATTTTGTCAATTTCATCAATATAGACAATGCCACGCTCTGCGCGTTCCAAGTTAAAATCTGCTGCCTGCAAAAGATGTGCAAGAATGCTCTCGACATCATCGCCGACATAACCTGCTTCGGTTAGTGTTGTTGCATCAGCAATCGTGAAAGGCACATCAATGATTTTGGCGAGTGTCTGTGCCAGCAGGGTCTTGCCAGTGCCTGTGGGTCCAATCAGCAAGATATTACTTTTTTCAAGCACAACGTCGCTTTCGTTGAAGAGCCAGTCTTCGCTCTCAATGCGCTTGTAGTGGTTGTAGACGGAGACAGCCAGCACTTTTTTTGCATGATGCTGCCCGACAACGAAGCTATCGAGTTCTTGCTTGATGGAGGCTGGCGTCAGCAGTTTGGATTTGCGTGATGCACGGCGCCGCGCTTGAATTGACGCCATATCATTGCGAATAATTTCCATCGAGCTTTGAATGCAACGATCGCAAATGTAGGCTTCTTGCCCAGCAACCAAACTATTTACTTCATCGCTTGATCTGCCACAAAATGAGCAGTATACGGTTAAATCATCGTTGTTGTCGTTTGATGTTCTATTTCCACGCGGCATAGTATTTTGTCCCTGTAAAAATTTTTGTGCTATGGCTCTACTTTTGCAGCTTTAGCTGAAAAAATGATTCTGCTACCTTCACTACTAAGCGCTTGCTTGAAGTCTACGATGGCATTTGCGCCGTGCTGCGCCGCTTGCGCTTTAAGCTGCAAGAGCGCATAAAATCGTTTGTAGCCGTAATTTTCCGAACTATCGGCAGACGCTGGGCTTTCCAGCGTGAGCTCTGAGACAATGACTCCTCCTTTGGGCATCTCATCAAGTACTTTCACCCCTGCCACACCAAGTCTTCGACCATTTTGAAGTTGCTGCATGGGATCTGTTACTATTGCGTTGCCGCTATGTCTTGCGCAAGAACAAAACATCAGATTTTGCAGCGATGTACCTGTGCCGCTATCCACAGGAGGTTGTATTGCAGGCACGGTCTGTGCCTGAGCCAGACTTGCACTTGCAAGACACATCAGCATCAAAAGCAATAGAACTCGGCGCATGAGCATTTGTTACAGTTAGCTTAGTTTCGTCCCGGCAATAGCGTGCCGCTTTGATGCTGCAACACATCTTTGTCGTTCGGTGCAGGAGTTACTGCACTGGCTTCAATTTGATACAAGCTAACGACAAAACCATCTATCTTGGTTTCCTGAATATCAAACTTACCGGTTACGCGAATCGGGGTATAGACATATTCTGTCTTTTTTCCTTTTGCCATTTTGACCATGACGGTTTCATTAGGTTCAGGCGGCACAGAGTAACAGCAGCCAAAAAACGGAATTTGCACCAGCATAAATTCGGTTACATCGAGTGCTTCGCTCATTGGAATCATGTAGCCAGCAATGTTGACTTCTTGACCTTTGAGCGCTTTAAGTTTTTCGGGCAGTGGGTAGCGATCGCGCTTGCTATATCGATACTCTCGCAAATCGTTGAAGGTCAGGCGCGTACCTGCTGGCTGCATACTGGTTGCATCGGCAAGTACATAGCTTACAGTCTCTACTTTCAAGCGATGTTCTTGACGCAATTTATAGAGTGCTTCTTGAAATGCCACCTTTTTCTGCGTGTTGAGGCTAATGATGACATTGCTGAGCACAATGCCGACAATCACGACAAGACTTGGCAGAAGTTTTCTCATCTTTTTCATTAATGTTACAGATAGTTTAACTGATTGGGTTCAAGTTCTTTGCAACATCAGTACGGTATGCGTTAATAGCTGGTATAATACCAACCAGTGCTCCAACTGCTGTAACTATCAAAATTAGAGCTATTTCTCCCGAATTAAAAATTGGTGCAGAAAGTTCTACGCCTGTGCGTTCGAGCACCACACCTTTGAGCGAGAGCAGCAAAACTTTACTTAGCACAATGCCAAATGCAGCGCCAAAGAGTGAAATCAGTGCAGCTTCGAGTGTAATCATACCGAAAATGCGCGAGCGATGTGCTCCGAGGGCACGCATAATCGCAATATCGCGCCGCCGTTCATTAAGTGAATTGTAAATAGCAACCATCACTCCGATGAGCGCCACCACAATCACCAGCAGCGTAATGAAGAGAAACGCCCAATTGATATTGCCGACAATATCAAACAAATTTTTGATTTCTCGTGTCGGAATTGCTGCTTGTGCCAGCGGCTCGCTGTTGATGATTTTGTAGAGCTGTAACGCAAAAATTGGGGCTTTGGTTTTAAGAATAACTGCTGTCACATCGCCTTCTTTTGGCACCTTATGCTCGTGATGATGATCGGGGTGATCGTCACCATCCGTATGCGGTGAACCATCAGAATGTTTGGCTTGAGCAGTTGTACCCTCTGTTGTGGCTTGCGTCTTATGCTCATGCTTATGTGAATGTTCTTTATGCACATGCTCATCATGTTTTATCATCGCTGCTTCATCGTTCTGGCGTGCAGACATGTTGTGTCCATTCTTTTTTTCTTCCTGCTTGACTTTATCACCAGCGTCTTTGCCCAAGGATGCCAGCGCCGATTCTGTTTGCGCATCTTTTCGCATTCGAGCCAGTTCGTCATTTTTGACTTCCAGCTCTTCTTCCTTTTGCTCTTCGTGAATTGCCCAAACAGTTGGCAGCGAAATGTAAATTGCCTTGTCAGAGGTCGTGTAAGTTGGCTTTAAGATGCCAACTACCTTCATCGGGTCGTGTTCGTGCTTGATAGCCATTTCTGGCGCAACCTCCTGCAAGCCGTGTGTCGCAATGAAGGTATCACTAATTTTCAATTTCAGCTGCCTTGCTACATCGCTACCTAAAACCGCAGCATAAAGTTCATCATCTTTGAAAGTTCTGCCTTCGGCTAGTTCAAAGGTCTGATTGGGTTTGTAGTTAAACTTCGTGAAAATCTCTTCTGTAGTGCCAATGATGCGAAAGCCTTTGTAGTTATCGCCTAGCCCGTAGGGAATAGCGTAGCTTACCATCGGATGATTGCGGTATTTTTGATAGACTGCGTAGGGGATATTTCCGACGGGGTCACCGAGCTGATAGACGGTGTTGAGCACCAATTGCAGCGCGCTGCCCTTTGCGCCCAAAATCATTTCGTAGCCGACGCTCGATTGGCTAAAGTTTTCCTCGACTTGTCGCCTGATTTCAACTGTAGCACTAATCAAGGCAACACCGAGCGCAATTGAAATCCCTGTAAGTGTAACAGATAGCGCGCGCTGTGCGATATTTCTGAAAACAAGCGAAAGCGTGTTCATTTCTTGTTAAAAACATTTAGTGACGGTAGTCATTACGATTGTCGTTTTTTACGACTATAACTACAACGTGTGCAAAAAGTTACAGCAAAGCAAGTGTGAAACCTATGCTTTGACCTGTTTTTTTTTGCGCATCTCTTGGAACTATTGAAACTATATTAGACGCTAACTCTAAATTCCTATCAGGATGAGCGACTTTCTGAAAGAACTGCTGACGGTCTTTGTAATCAGTACTGTCATAGCTTTTGGTCAAATTATTACTGCAGGCTATCCCGGCACTCTGCTAACTGAATTCTATGAGCATTTGTTTCAGCAACGCTTTCCTACTTCACTTGAACTTGGGGGCTTATTTATCGCAATTGTGCTTAGTTTTTGTTATCCTTTTGGCGCAGTTTGGGGATATCTGTTTGGGTTTCGCCTTGCCCCGCTCTTTTTTGACTTGCAAGCAACAGTAAAGTGGATTATTGGCACCATTGTGTTTCTTCTATGGACGATTTTTATGTTTGAGCTTGGCTACCGTTGGGCACTTCAACAAGCCGACAAACTCAAGTAATGCACGCTGTAAGACATAGAGTTCATACAACCAGACCATGATTATCTAGCGCCATGCTCATCAAAATTGATCATATTGCCATTGCGGTTCATAGTCTTGATGCTGCACTCGAGACATTTTCGAAGTTGCTCTCTGGCAGCACGATGCACATTACAATTGAGGAATTGCCTGCACATCATGTACGCATTGCGTTTCTGACTTTGGGTGAAACGCGTCTCGAATTTTTAGAGCCCCTTTCTGCTGAAAGTCCCGTTGCAAAATTCTTGGACAAATACGGCGAGGGTCTGCACCATCTTGCCTTTGAGAGCAGCGCGATTCATAGCGATCTTGATGCAGCAGCGCAGAGACACTTTCAACCGCTTTTTGCACCAACTTGTGGTGTGGCGCATTCGCTTGTGAGTTTCTTGCACCCGAAAGACTTGCACGGCGTGTTAGTTGAACTTGTGCAGAGAACAGCTGTACCCACCTCAACTGATTGCACATAGCAAAGGCATCTTCATATCGCATAGCTCCCAACCTGCCATCTTGCATTTTTTAACAGAAAATGTTACACTTGCGAAGTTTTTTCTATCTACTTCACATTTCTGCGAACTTTTCACTGCTGCAAGCAAAAAATCTTTGTATAAGGCATACGCGCAAAACACTGCTCTATGATAATGAAGTCTACAGCAAAGCAACACAGCATTAGTACGTTCTTTACTTTCTTTTTTGTCGTCTTTTTTGCCTTTCCGCTTTCGCTCTGGTCGCAGACTACTAAACGCGTTGTTCTGCAAGGCTTCTGGTGGGATTATTGGAACAACAATTATCCGTTTGCGTGGTCGAATTATCTTGCTGATCTTGCGCCGCGTTTGCGTGAACTTGGAATTGATGCGGTTTGGATTCCTCCAACGATTAAAAACGAAGGCGGTCCGACTGCTGTTGGCTACGCACCTTTTGACCACTACGATCTTGGCGACAAATTTCAGAAGGGTAATGTGCGCACGCGCATGGGCACGAAAGATGAACTGCTGCGTATGGCTGCCGTTTTGCATGCCAACGGCATGGAAGTGGTACAAGATATTGTCTTTAACCACATCATCGGCTCACAGGTACGCGATCCACAAGCACAAGACGATCAGTATAAAATTTTCCGCTACACTTCGTTTCTTACACCACAGTTTGTTGGTGATTCGGTTGACTACATCGGTCGCCGTGGTCGTTTTCCCAAAAACTGGGTAAATTTTCACCCGAACACGTGGCGCGGTTTTGGTGGCAATCCCGGCAGCTCGCTCAACGATGTCACTTCCGCTTTTTTTGGTCCTGACATCTGCTACGACCCACGCGCCTACGGGCAATCGTCGCTCCCGACGGGCAATCCTCTTGTGTTCAATCCGCCGCAGTCCAACAACTACATGCGCAATGAACTTCGCCGCTGGTTTATCTGGCACACTAAACAAATCGGCATTGATGGCTATCGTTTCGATGCGGTCAAGCACTTCGAGCCGCACATTGTGCATGATTTTGTCTGGCATGTTGCAAGTTCCACAGGCGACATCACTCAAGGCGTAAACGGAAGTTCTGCTTTAGGCTGGGATATTCTCTCGATTGGTGAATGGGTTGGCGGTAAAACTGAACTCGATGAATGGGCAGGCGCACCACCTGCACCTGAAAGTGTGCTAGAAGGTGGACTTTCCGGCACTAGCCGCAACTTAGGTGGCGTCGATAATCGCGCGGGCACTTTTGACTTCGGTTTGCGTGGCTTTAGCCTGGATGGGTTAGTTGGTATGGTCTATGGTCTGGGCGCTTTCGATATGAGTACCATTCCGAGCTTGCAGCAAGACAATCGCGGGCGCACAGTGCCGTTTGTTAATAATCATGATACGTTCCGCCCACCCTTGCAGTCCAACGGTGATTATCCGAGCTCAACATGGACGAGCAGCAGCGAACTTGGTCGCAACATCGACCCACGTGAGCCGCGCCTTGCACCAGCATACGCTATTATTTTTTCTGTCGATGGCTCACCGCAAGTGTTTTTTGAAGACCTCTTCGACATTGGCTCGGGTGGCATTCGCTACACGCATTTTCCTGATAATCCTTCTTTACTACCCGTGCGCAGCGATATTGCCAACCTCATTCGTTGCCACCAGAAATTGCAATTCAAAAGTGGTGCTTACTATGTGCGCACGGCTGAAACGGGTCCAGATGCACCTTTCTTTTTGCAAGGCAACCTGCAAGACGGACTCGTCTTTGAGCGAGGCAATCGCGCTTTAATTGGCGTTACGGACAGTTGGAACACTGAGCAGCGTGTTTGGGTTACCACGACCTTCCCTGTCGGCACGGAGCTCAAAGACTACGGTGGCACTTATGACTTTACCGTCACCGTCCAACCGCCCTTTGGTAGCTCTGGCAATCGTGTGCTGATTCATATTCCACCTTGCGATTTGAGCGCACCTATTACGACGCCAGCAGGACCGACACGCCGACGTGGATACGCCGTCTGGGCACCTACCTCTGAACAAGCCAATTTCGATGCACCTTTCTCACCTGCGCCAAACCCATCACGCAAGAGTGGGAAATGGCTGATGACCTTGGCGATAGCCACCCGCGTTCGTTGCTGCAAGGTGGAAGTTTGCCTACACACTCCACAGCTTGGCGTACGGTCGGCAACATCTATCCCGAAGCAGGTCAGTCCATCAATTTGCGTGTCTTCCAAACCAGCTCGACCCTGCAAGATGTTACCATTGCACTCTTCCAAAATCAGACGCTTGTCTTCAGTGCAAATGGCGCAAGCAATCTCAACGTCAACTATACACCAAGCACAACAGATTGGCATACGATTCGCATTCGCAATACATCGGTTAATGCTACTGGTCAGCGTGTCTATGTGCGTGCTACCTATCGCGCGCCGCAAGTGGTCAATACGCTCAATCACCCGATGCCTTATTCACCGGGCAATGTGGCTGTAAAACGCCTCAGCGATAGCCAGTTTGAGTTCATCGTGGAAGGCGCTTCTACGCTCAATCGTGCCGTTGTCAAGCAAAATTCAGCACCGACCTCTCCAAGCGATGGCACGATTTTCGATAACCTTTCGCCAAACTTGCCCAACACTGCAAATGTCGCACCGCTCTCATTGAACTACATTTCAGCTTGGGGCAAAACCACAAGTCAATTTTCGCTCGATAGCGCTACGGTTGCCATTCAGCTTGTGCCTGCTGCAGGCAGCGCAACTGTGCCTATTCCCGCTAATACAACCGGCACTTTCATTGCTGCAGCTTCTAACGACCGACAAGCCCGCGTGATTTTCACGCAACCCTCCAACGATGCTGGTAGCCTGCTTTTCAATATGCAAAATGGCTTGCCACTCAATCCAACCAACGGCTTGCCTTTAACCGGCTTCTCTCCCAAAGGCACTGTTACCGTAACCAACATTGCTCCACGATACTGGCAAATTACCCCGTCCGGTCTCAATGGCTATCAATACGATATTGAGCTGGATATCAGCGGACTTGCTGGCATTTCCGACCCACGCCGACTCGTTGTGCTCAAACGCAACAACAGTTCTGAGCCTTGGACGAGCGCTGCAAATGCTACAAGCATTACAATTTCCTATCCACGCAACAATATCCTGCGTGTCTCTGGACTAACTTCTTTTTCGGAATTTGCTATCGGCGGTGATTTTTCAACCTTCTCGTTTCTCTCTACACCACCGAATCTCAATGGCATCATTGCTCCTGGCGAATATGGCGATCACACAAATGGCGCAAACCGCTACAACGATGGCGCTCGCGACTGGTATATGGCGTGGGACGACAACAACCTCTATATCGCAGTTGATGCTAACGGCAATGCAAATACGGATGAATTAGCTATTTACATTGACACGGACCCACAAACACCTGCTAATGGCGGCAGCAATGCAAATGGTGCACTCGGCGGCATCGGCAACTTTGATGGCAACAATTACGGCAGGCTTCCTTTCCGAGCTAATTTTGCCGCCTTCATTCGAAATGGCTATCACCAACACCGCACACACAATAGCGCTGGCGGATGGAATGCCAACGTCGACAACAGTCCCAGCATCCAAAAAACTACATCGGGCAATGTTCAGGAAATTGCTATCGCATGGTCACTTATGGGCGGCAGACCGCAATCGTTTCGTGTCTTTTTCTATCTCAATGGCACTGATCCTTACGGCGGACTTTCACGCTTTACACTGGATAACGATTTTTCCGACAAACTCGATCTGACTGCACGCTTGTATTTTGATATTGAGAATACCGATGATGGCAGCAGTACACCCGCTTTCTCGCGCTTTTGCTATATCAATCAACGTGCAAGCGACAACATCGCTGACTACGGCACAACTTTCTTTGATGCCACAACGGCTGACGGTCAAACCACAACTATTACTAACAACCTTACCATTCAACACAGTTTGCGCACTGAAGGCAGTTGTCAACTGACTGTATCAGGCGACAGAACCATTACGATGACAGGCAGCGATGGCTCAATCGTCAACAATGGCTTCATGAATGCAAACCCCAGTTTTGGCAACACCATGAACTTTGTCATTGATGGCACAACCACACTCTCTGGCTCAACTGGTCATGTTGATGTGTGGAACCTTACGGTGAGTTCAGGCGGAACGCTGCGTGTCATCAACGCTAATTTGCGTACTGGCAATACTGGCACAATTACCGTCAACGGTACTATTGAATTTGGTGAGACGCGCTTCCTTACTAATTATACAGGTACAGCAAACTTTTCGCTCAATTCAGGCGCTACACTCATCACTGCCAATGAAAAAGGGGTCAATGGCGACAATCCCAGTTCATTCAATGGCTCGATACGCGCAAACGGCACGGTAACTTACAACACTGGTGCAAGCTATGTCTTCAATCGCATCGGCGCCCAGATTACAGGCTTTCTAGCCCAAGGCAGCTTACCTGCAATCACAACCGCCAATCGCCTTGCGACTGCTGGCACAGGCACGAAGGCGCTGGACGCGACAGCGATGACCCTTACAGCAAGTGTCTCGCAGCCTGCGCTCTCACTTGGTTCAGGCACAACTCTCGATATTGGCGCGCTCAATGTTGAAGTACGTGGCAATATCACAGGCACTGGTTCAGCTTTAGCCTCAACGGGTAAAATTCTTGTGCAAAATGCACCTGCTACAGTGCAAGTAAGTGGCGCGACATTCACCAACTTTGACCTTAACGACGCCGATGGCGCCTCGCTCACAGGTAGCCCTACAGTTCTGAACACCTTAGAGCTCAATAGCGGTATCCTCAATACCGGCGTTTTTCTTGCGTCGGTTACAAATCCTGCACCTTCTGCCGTGCAACGCACCGCTGGCTACATCAACAATCGCCTTGCACGTGCCTTTGATAATACTAGTCTGGTCTCACGCCTCTATCCCTTAGGTGATGCCAGCGTGTATCGTCCGATCTCCCTGATTGGACAATCTGCAAGCGGCACCACACTGCGTGGCACACTCATCACAGCTTCAGCGAATGCTCTTGCGCTGTCGGACCTTCCACTCGTGAAAGTCTCAGACTTGCGTTACTACGAGTTTCAAAACACTGGCATCAACAGTCTTACGCTCTCACAAGTTGTCGATATGGCAATCAATTCCGATGATGCAGTTCTCGCAAGCAATAACAACACGACGCTCAAAATTGCCACGCGCACTTCAGGCAACTGGCAAGCGCAAGGTCCTGCTTCCGTGGATACCGACCCCCTACCTGTACTGACTGGCTTTAACTCAAACACGTTTAGCACCTTGCTCACATCGAGCGAAAATTTCTTTGTATCTCTGGGCACAGAAAACTCACTCGATAACCCACTGCCCGTTGCGCTCGCACAGTTTGTAGCCAAACCGCTTGGTCGACGCGTCGAACTCAATTGGCGCACAGAAAGTGAATTACACAATGCGGGCTTTATCATCTTGCGTAATGGTGAGCCTATTGCCGACTATCGTGAACATGCGTCACTGCGTGGCTTAGGTACCTCGCCTGTCGGCAAAGAGTACAAATTCATCGATGAGAGTGCTGCACCTAACCAAACGCATCGTTACCAACTTCGCAGTGTAGACCACGATGGCGCCATTCATGACTATGCTTTCAGTGTCGAAGTTACGCTTGATGTGCCTGAGACTTACGCCCTGATGCAGAACTATCCCAATCCCTTCAATCCTGAAACCACTGTGCGCTATGCTTTGGCTGAAAGTGGCGATGTCAAGCTCGAGGTGTATGATGTGCTGGGTCGGAAAGTCGCCACATTGGTTGAAGGCAAGCAGGAAGCCGGGCGATACGTCATCAAGTTTAATGCAGCAAACTATGGCTTAGCTAGCGGTCTTTACTTCTACCGCCTGACCGCTGGTAAGTTTATGGAGACAAAGAAAATGCTGCTTAGGAAGTAGCAGGGCTTGTAAGTAGCAGGGCTTGTAAGCAGTAGGACTTTATTCCTGCGTTTTTCTTTCTACTTTTTCCTTTGCTCGCTTCAGTGCCTCAAGCGCTGTCTCGAAGCCTTGCCGCACCCCTTGCCAAGCTTCTTCACTTGCACCTTTTAGCGTCTCTAAGTTCGTCTCTAAGCCTTTCTTTGTCTCTTCAAGTTCCTCAATTTGTTTTGTGATTGCCTCTTTCTTGTCGCTTGTTACCTTCTCTAACGCCCGCTTGAGCGAATCCAGATCGCGCGTCGCATTTGAGAGTTCATCTGTGGCTTTTTTCAGCAATTGTTCTTTTTCTTCTTCGAGCTTTCCAACGCTTTTTGCCACTTCTTCAGCTTTGCGCTTTACTTCTGTGGCTTTTTCTTTAATCTGCTCCGTTGAAATTGGTTCGTCTTTTTTAATGAAAGCAAAATAGACGAACAGCCCAACAAAGACGAGAAATAAAAATCCAATAAAACCTCTCATAGTTGAAGTTGCTAAGCTTATGAAGATATTTTTTCTAGTACAGCAATACTCTCAATGTGATTTGTATGTGGAAACATATCTATCGGTTGTACAAGACGCAAGCCATAGTTACCATGCACACAGAGCAGCTTTGCATCGCGTGCCAAACTTGCTGGATTGCAGCTTACATAAACGATACGCTTTGGGGAGAGTTTGAGCAAGAAACTCACAGCATCAGGATGCATTCCTGCACGCGGTGGATCAGTAATCACAACATCGGGCAATCCGAATGCACTAAGTTCAGGCGCAAGTTTACGAAACTCTTTTAGATCGAGTTGGTGAAACATGCAATTCTCTAAACCATTCAGCACTGCGTTATCTCTGGCATCTTGAATTGCACTTGCTACAAGCTCTATGCCCAAAACTTTCTTGCATTGGTGAGCTATGAATAGGGCAATTGAACCTGTGCCGCAATAGAGATCATAAACTACATCGTTAGGCGAAAGTTCTGCCATCTTCAGCACCGCTTCGTAAAGTTTCTCTGCTTGTGCTGTATTGGTCTGAAAAAAAGAATTTGCCGAAATCTTAAAACTCAAGTCTCTTAATTTTTCGGTAATAAATCCTTTGCCAAATATGACTTTTTCTTCTTCGCCTACTGACGTACCGCTTTTGCTTGTCGTGATATTATTGACCAGCGTGGTGAGCGATTGAGGCAAGGCATGCTGCAATTCCGCCAGCAAGTCTTGCATTAGATCTGCTTCGTGCCAAGAGGTTACAAGATTTATCATCACTTCATTGGTACGAAAGGCTTTGCGCACACACAGATGCCGCCAAAAGCCTTGATTTGTACGCATAGAGTACGGCTCTAACCCCGACCGATGTGCAAAGGCTTTGACCACATTCAAGGCAACATTCATCTCAGGCGACGCAATGTAGCAACGGTCAATATCGACAACTTTATCAAAGCGACGTGGGGCATGAAAGCCCAGCGCAAAGTCTATTGGTTTTTCTAGCAGCTCTCGTTCGTGCTCAAGCACAAAGCGTTGGTCTGAAAATGAAAACTCGATTTTATTGCGGTAGTGAAAAATCTCTTCTGCACCAATGGTCGGAAGCACTTCCACCGCTGAAAACATGCCAATGTGTGTGAGTGCATCGCGCACCTGTTTTGCTTTTTGTTCAAGTTGTGCAGCATAGTCCAAGTGTTGCCATTTGCATCCCCCACATACGCCAAAATGCGTACAGCGTGCCTCTACGCGCTGCGGCGACGGCGCAAGTAACCGCTTAGCTTTGGCTTCCAGATAGTTTTTTTTGACCTTGAAAATCTCCGCCTCAACCCTATCGCCAATAGCCAAATACCCTTGCACAAAGACCCCAATACCGTTCTCTAAGCGCGCAAAACAGCGCTCGTCTTCCGCACGGTCTGAAATGGTTGCCTCAATCAGTTGTCCTTTTTGATACATCTTTTTTTGAAATGCTTTCCACTTCAAAAATACATCGTAGTAAAGATTTGCAAGAAACGATATTTTCTTTCTTTGTGTTAGGCAAGGTAACTTCCAAAAACATATTGCAACTTCACTCCGATGTTGAAATCTCTTTTGCTTTTTCTCGTTTTGCTTTTCTTTTCAAGCACAATTGCAAGTGCGCAAGAGCCAGCCAAAACCACAAAGCCAGCTAAGCTGCAAACACTTGTTGGCATTTTGACCGACGTGCAATGCGGTGAAAGTTTTGACAGCGACAAAGTCGCTGCAATCCATACTAAAGAGTGCTGCCTGATGCCGGCTTGTGCCGCTTCTGGATTCGGACTTTACACAAAGAAGAAACTCATCAAATTTGATGCAACTGGCTGCGAAAAAGCCAAAGCCTACCTGCAAGCTACAAAGCGAGAAAATAACTTGAGGGTCAAGGTTAAAGGTGAGATGCAAGGCGATGTCTTTGCCGTGCTCTCAATTGAAGATGCAAAGTAGCCTGCTGTTTCGTGTGGCACTTTGGCACGATGGCGCGCTTTGGCGTATGTCTGCTAGAAGTGTTCATCGCTGACTTAGTAGATTTGTCTGTAAGATGTTTTTCTCAAAAAGATGTCAAAAGTCAAAACGCGCTATCGCTGCTCGAACTGTGGCGCCATTTCACTACGCTATCAAGGTAAGTGCTTTGAGTGTGGCAGTTGGGGCACGATGGTAGAAGAAGTTCTCACTGAACCTGAAAAATCTTCTGCACGAGCACGCCCCCTCTCAAACACACTCTCACCACAGTCTGCCCCAAAGCGCCTAAGCGAACTTGAAGCCCTGCCTGAAGCGCGTCTTTCGACTGGCATTGAAGAATTTAATCGTGTCTTAGGCGGCGGCTTGATGCCTGCCTCGATCGTGCTCATTGGTGGCGAGCCGGGTATAGGCAAATCCACTTTGATGCTGCAACTTGCTCCGCATCTGCCTGAGCGCCAAATTCTTTATGTCTCTGCCGAAGAATCCGCACACCAAATCAAGAGCCGCGCCGAACGAATGGGTATCACTACCGATAACCTTCTCCTGCTCTCTGAAACACAATTGGAGACGATTCTCGACACGCTCTCCACAATGAAGCCGGACATTGTTATCATCGATTCCATTCAAACGATTTTCTCAAGTTTGTTTGAAAGTTCTCCCGGTAGTGTCAGCCAAGTACGAGAGTGCACCTCGCGCATTATGCAAGCCTGCAAACGCCTCGGTATCACCGCATTTGTCATCGGACATATCACAAAAGAAGGTGTCATTGCTGGTCCGAAAGTCTTAGAGCACATTGTCGACACTGTGCTTCAATTTGAAGGCGATAGCAATTACCGCTACCGCATTTTGCGCGCCCTTAAAAATCGATTTGGTTCTACCAACGAGATTGCCGTATTTGAAATGACCGAAGAAGGTCTACAAGAAGTTCAGAACCCCTCTGAGCTTTTTTTGCGAGAGCGTAGCTTTGGGGTCTCTGGCTCTTGTGTTACCGCCTCGATCGAAGGCACACGCCCGATTTTAGTAGAAGTGCAAGCGCTTGTCTCTAAGACAAACTACGCCGCCCCGCAGCGCGTCTCGAGTGGTTTTGATATTCGGCGGCTCTCGCTGCTGCTTGCGGTCCTAGAAAAACGATTGGGCTTACCAATGTGGTCTCATGATGTCTTTCTTAATGTCGCCGGCGGCTTACGCCTCACAGAGCCTGCAGTTGATCTTGCTGTTGCCGTCTCAATTGTCTCCAGTCTGCGCGATATCCCAGCCGACTCTTCAACAGTCGCTATTGGTGAAATTGGTCTCTCTGGTGAATTGCGCCCTGTACCACACTTAGAGCGACGCCTTATGGAATCCAAAAACTCGGCTTTGAACGCGCTGTTGTGCCCAAACTTTCTCCTGAGAACGACAAATCTCTCGAGAAAAATTTTGGTCTCGACATCCGTCCCTGCGCTACACTCCACGCTGCCCTTGATGCATTTCTCACCTAATGCTCTCACTCACAAGCACTTCTTTTGAGCACTCCCCTAATTCTAAGAATGCCTTATTTTTTCTGCGTCTGTTTTTTCTCAATCCTTCCTTGCAAGAGGTGTAGTATGAATCCAGATGCTCTCCGCTCCGCAGTCGCTTCTCTCATCCATGAACTTTGGTCTCTCAAAGGCTATGATGCCCACCCTGCATTACAGCCGCAAAAGTATCACATGCTTTTTCTCGTGGAGCATTGTTTTGATGAAGATTATTTATACCGACTTTTACTCTCCCTCCAGCATCAAAAAGCAGAGATTTTGCGCTCGAGTACATCTTCAGCATAATTCTCTTCTGCTCAAGGCTCTCTACGCTCTGCTAATTAAGCTCTTGATTTGATGTGCGCTGCTTGCGGTTGCGTATATTAGCAAAAATATTGGCTATGAGCATCGTCATTTGCAATGCGCGCATTATCAACCCTGCCGAATTTCTCGATAAAAAGGGTTCGCTTCAGATTTCCGATGATGGCATTCTCGAGCATCTTTGGTTTGCTGACAGCGCTGATTTACCATCCGACGTGATGCTTTCAGATCATGAGGTAATAGATTTTTCAGACGGCATTGTTGCTTCAGGCTTGTTTGACATGCACTGTCATTTTCGTGAGCCCGGCTTTGAGTATAAAGAAACGATTGAGACAGGTGCACGCTCAGCTCTGGCTGGTGGCTTTACAGGTGTTGCTCTGATGCCGAACACCGAGCCGCCGATTGACAATGCTGCTGTAGTGGCTTTCATACGCGAGCGTGCTGCATCATTACCGATAGACATTGAAGTCATTGGCGCAATTACGGTTGGACGCAAAGGTGAACGCATTGCCCCATATGGCGAACTTGCTGCAGCTGGTGTGAAAGCGCTCTCTGATGACGGCGCAGCTGTTATGAATTCCCGCGTGATGCGTCTTGCATTTGAATATGCCTCTCAATTCAACTTGCTGCTGATTCAGCACTGCGAAGATACTGCACTTTCCTTTGGCGGCGTAATGAACGAAAGCCTCTACGCCTCATTACTAGGACTGCGCGGTATTCCCTCAATTTCAGAATCCATCGTGCTCTCACGCGATTTAAGCCTTCTGCGTTACCTTCTAGAAAATAAGCAAGGCGCAATGCCTTATTTGCCGCGTTATCATGTCGCGCATATTAGTGTCAAAGAAGCAGTTGATTTAGTTCGCGCTGCAAAACAAGAAGGCTTACCTGTAACTGCTGAAGTTACACCGCATCACTTCACACTGACCGATAAGGATGTCTTTGAGTCGGGCTACGATGGCAATATGCGCATGAATCCGCCGTTGCGTAGTGAGCGCGATCGTGAAGCTGTCCTTGCTGCTATTGCCGATGGCACAATTGATGTGATTGCAACTGATCACGCCCCACATGCCTGCCACGAAAAAGACTGCGGTATTTCGCAAGCCGCTTTTGGCATCGTGGGACTTGAAACTTCCGTTGGTCTGACTTTTACGACACTCGTTCACACAAACCGCATCTCTGCCTATCGCGCTATTGAAATGCTTTCCACGAACCCGCGTCGCGTGATGAACCTTCCACCCATACGTTTTGAAGTTGGCAAACCGCTTAACGCTACATTGATTGCTCCAGACTTAGAATGGACTGTTGATACTTCACATCTGGCTTCAAAGTCACGCAATTCACCTTTTCACAACTACACTTTGCGTGGCAAATCAGTTGGAATTATTCATAAAGGCAAAGTAATTTTACCTCAACCAATGCTTTAGTGCTTTGATGGAGATTACCGATGACTGCAACTGCATCAGCAAAATACGCTACGCTCCTGCGCCAAAACGATTTCAAGGTCACACACCAGCGCATACGCATTTTGGAAATTCTTGACCGCAACAAAAAACCCCTCACTGCCGCTGAAGTGCACGCACAACTTTCTCGCTATGGTGTTGATCTTGCAACTGTTTATCGCTCCCTCAATAAACTTGCTGATGCTGGCATCGTCTCTCGCATCCAGTTTGGCGATGAATTCATGCGTTTTGAATTTGCCCGTCCTTTCGCACATCATCATCACATCATCTGTATAGATTGTGGCAAGATCAAAGAAATTGACTTATGCAATTTAGATTCAATTGCTAGCGATATTTCTCGCTCTACGGGTTTTACACACATTGAGCATCAAGTTATCTTTCGTGGCTACTGCGAATCGTGTTCAGCTCATCACAACGACCGAAGTTGACTTTTCCGTGAAGTTGTCCATTGTCATCGGTACACGCTCGAGTGCACTTGCACTTTGGCAGACAGAGTTCGTCAAAACTTCTCTGCTTGCTCTACACCCACACTTGCATATTGCAATTCGCACCATCAAAACCACAGGTGACAAAATTCTGGATTCACCGCTTTCCAAAATTGGCGACAAAGGGCTTTTCACACGCGAAATTGAACAAGCCTTACTTCGTGGAGAAATTGACCTAGCTGTCCATAGCTTGAAAGATCTACCTACCTCTCTTCCTGATGGTCTTACTATCGCAGCAGTTATAGCACGTGAGGATACACGCGATGTTCTGATTTCTAACGATGGCTACTCGGTAGCATCGCTCCCGCTTGGCGCACATGTTGCTACAGGCAGTCTACGCCGACGCGCTCAACTTCTCGCCCTGCGCCCTGACTTAAAAATTCTTGACATGCGTGGCAATCTCAACACGCGCTTCAAAAAATTTGATGAACGGTACATGCTGCCACGCAAACATCCCGAGCATTTAGACGCCATGATCCTTGCTTTTGCAGGTGTCCATCGTCTTGGATTAGATGCACGAATTTCACAGATGCTCTCTCACGAGGAGATTTTGCCAGCGGTTGGACAAGGTGCCCTTGCTATCGAAACCCGTGCTGATGACAAAGCCGTCCTTTCACTTGCATGCTCACTCAACGATCCAGCAACTGAACTTTGCACACGAGCCGAACGCAGTTTGCTGCGACGCTTAGAGGGCGGTTGTCAGATTCCAATTGCTGCACATGCTTCACTAGCAGGCTTGCGGCTCTCACTTACGGCTTTCATTGGCACGCTCGATGGCACACGCTATGCACGCCATAGCCTCTCTACATTGCTCACTTCACCAGATTTGCCTGCTTCTCTTGAACATGCCGAAGCACTTGGAATTCAACTTGCCGAAGTTTTACTTGAACAAGGCGGTCAAGAAATTCTCTCAAGTCTGCGTGCGTCTTAATGCTGCAAACGGATTTGCGTGGGCAACTTTTTTTCGCTTATTATGATGCGGAAAACCGTTTTAATTACGCGCCCCAAAGCTCAAGCCCAAGACCTTGCCGTCGCACTCGAGGCCTGTGGCTTTCAGTGCATCATTTTTCCAACCATTGAAATTGTGCCCCTCACAGATTGGCTTTCTGCCTTACCCTCTTTGCCTGATTACAGCGCCGTCTTTTTTACCAGTGCAAATGGCGTTGAGCATTTTGTTGAACCGCTTCGCAGAGTCGCACCAGATTTTTTAGCGCACATTCGCCGCTTGCCTATCTATGCTGTCGGTGAAAAAACCAGAGCACGCCTTCTGGAAGCCGGATTTGCCGTTGCCACTATGCCCGATAAGTTCAGCGCCGCTGAGCTTGCTGCACTTCTGCCTGCGAAATCGATTGCAGATCGAAAGTTCCTTTTTGTGCGCGGCAAACTCTCGCAGCGTCTTCTACCAGAGCATATTCGCGCCCTTGGCGGCTCCTGCGATGAGTATGAAGTCTATGATACTTGCTTACCTGAAAGCGCTGATGTTGAACGTGTCAAAACACTCTTGGAAAGGGGAAAAATAGACGCCATTGCTTTTACAAGTCCTTCCACCGTGAAAAACTTTTTCACACTGCTTGACGGCTATCCGCTAGCTGAAACCATCAAGTTAGCGGCAATTGGCAATACAACCGCGCAGGCTGTACGCACCCTCTATGGACGCATCGATATTGTACCGACTCAATCCACCAGTGAAAACTTTGCGCTTGCTATTGCCGAAGCATTCCACACTGCCTGACACTTCGCGTAGCGCCTGATGCCTTACCACCTGCACTTTCTTTCATGCCTTGAACTGAATCCGCTGGAGTCTATCGGTCAGAGTTTTCTCAATACCTCTCAAAGCAATCTGACAAATTTCAAAGACACTCTCGTCATCCAACTTGTAGTAACAGTTTAACCCTTCTTTGCGCCGTGCCACAATGCCATTCTCGAGCATCAATGAAAGATGCTTAGAGACATTGGCTTGACCTGCCCCTACCTCTTGCACTATCTCTTGAACGCTTTTTTCTCTTTCACAGATTGCTTTCAAGATCTTAAGCCGTGTCGGCTCACCCAAAAGTTTAAGCCGTGCCGCAACATGCTCCATTTTTTCATCAGTCATTTCAGCCGCATGTCTGGCAAACTTCGATGCCTTTGCAGACATTTTTTTAACTATTTAGTTATAGAGAAAATATATGCTTTTGATACGGCTGTAAAAAATCCTTTTTCATAAGAACTTTTTAATGTCGTCTTCTTTTTCTATCTTTACGCCCTTTTGTAACTTAAAAAGTCTGTTTGGAACACCAATGGAAGATAAATCCAAAATTCTTCGCACCGCACCTATCGACATGGCGGTCGTTCGAACTAATTTTCTCACATGGAAAATGAAAGTCCGCTCTGCCGCAAACGGACTGAGCAAATGGGACGAGGTTTATCCTGATGAACCCGAAAAAAGCATGATTGGACAATGGATGAAAACGTCGGCGATGCACTCTATAGCAAAGAACCTATTTATCAAGAGTTCAAGCAAATGCACACGTTCCTGCATAGCCTTGCAGGACAAATCAAAGTCATCGCTGAAATGGGCAAAAAGATGAAC
>NSLH01000026.1 GCA_002763895.1 [Chlorobium] sp. 445 | reverse complement strand
GCAGGCATTTCTCTATGTAGCGAAGTATTATGTCGATGATGTCGACACACAGAAACTCACAGAAGGGGCGATTGAAGGCATGCTCGAGAGATTAGATCCTCACTCTGCCTACCTTTCTGCAGAGCAAAACCGACGCTCAAAGGAAGAGTTTCAGGGCAATTTTGAAGGTATTGGCATTGAGTTCGATGTGCTAAATGATACGCTCTTGGTTGTGGCACCCGTCATTGGTGGACCGAGCGATAAACTTGGGATTATGTCTGGCGATAAAATCGTCGCTATTGATGATTCTTCAGCCATCGGTATCACGCGAGAGGGCGTTATCAAACGCTTGCGCGGTCCAAAAGGCACGAAAGTGAAAGTCAAAATTATTAGACCAGGAGAAAAAGAACCACTGTATTTTGTCATCACACGTGACAAGATTCCAACTTACAGCGTGGGCGTCTCAATGATGCTCAAAGACGACATTGGCTACATCTACATTGATCGGTTTGTACAAACCACGCATGACGAATTTCTCGAAGCATTACGCGACCTGAAAGCAAAGGGCATGAAGAAACTCATTCTAGATTTGCGTCAAAATCCGGGTGGCTACTTAGACCAAGCCATTAAAATCTCCGATGAACTTTTGGGCGGCATTCAAAAAATTGTCTATACAAAAGGACGCAGCGTGCCCGAAGAAAATGCCTTCTCTAAGCCCGGAGATTCATTTGAGAAAGAGCCACTGATTATCATCGTCAATCGTGCCAGTGCCTCTGCCTCAGAAATTGTCGCCGGTGCCGTGCAAGACCACGACCGTGGCTTAATCATTGGTGAGACAACCTTTGGAAAAGGACTGGTGCAGCGTCCGTTTGATTTACCTGATGGGTCGCAAATCCGTGTAACGATTGCACGCTACTACACGCCTTCAGGACGCTCGATTCAGCGGCCATATGATGGAAGTAAACGCGGCCGTGAAGAGTACTATACCGAAATTCAAGAGCGCGGCTGGAATGAGCTGGGCATCAACAGTACTGACCCAGAAGTCAGAAAGAAAGCACAGGAGATGCGCAATCGCCGTGAGCCCATCGAAGCAAGTGCATTCATTAAGCCTGACTCGATTCACAAGCCCTACAAGACAGACAAGGGCAGAACCGTGTTGGGTGGCGGTGGCATTATGCCTGACTACTTCGTGCTGCCCGACACGGTAACGCGCTACTACCGCCAAGTGCGTGCCGCCCGTGTCTTCGAAGAATTTGCGCAGCACTACATCGAACAAAATCCTGCAGTACGCAAAAAGTATGAGCAGAACTTTGAAAAGTTCCGAAAAGAGTTTGAAGTAACTGCAGAGGTGATGAAACAGTTTACAGCAATGGCAAGCAAGAAAAATATCGAGTTCAACGAAGCCGAGTATGCGCGCGATGAGCGATACCTCAAAAATGCCATCAAAGGCAATATCGCACGCCAAATCTGGGGCTCAAAGTATGAGCGCATGATCTTTGCCGAAGAAGATAACATCGTGCAGGAAGCCATAAAACTTTTCCCGAAAGCAGAGGCGCTTGCAAAAGTGGGTACAGTCAAATAACTTAATCTGCCTTGTAAACTTCGCAAGTATAGACACATAGCGCGCTGCAAAAAGTGTATTCTTGAAAAGCGGAAGGGCGGTGCCCCATGGCACCGCATCGCACAAAAGGTGCAAACTCAAATTTAACCAATGAAACTCACCGTCATTGACCATGCGTTACTGAAGTGTGATCTAACCGTATTGCGCAATAGACATACCCCAAAGGAACTCTTCCGTACATCGCTAGAACGCCTTGCTGAAGTCATGGCAGTCGAGATTTGTGCAAAGTTGCCACTAGAGACCTTTTCAGTAGAGACCCCGCTGGAGACAACAACAGGCTTTCGCTTAAAAGAAAAATTTCTGCTCGTGCCTGTCCTGCGTGCCGGATTGGGTATGCAGTCGGGATTTCTAAAGTTTCTGCCAGAAGCAACAGTGTCGCACATCGGTGTCTCGCGTGACCACATCACGCATGAACCACATTTCTACTACTCTAACATTCCCGAAAATATTTCTGAATTGCATGGCTTAGTGCTCGATCCCATGCTTGCAACAGGCGGAAGCGCTACAATGGCGGTAAAACTACTCAAAGAAAAAGGCGCGAAAAATTTGTCACTCGTCTCCGTGGTGGCGGCGCCTGAAGGTGTTAAACGCTTTAGCGAGGCGCATCCTGATGTGCATATCTACGCAGCGGTACTTGACCGCGAACTCAACGCAAATAAATACATTTTGCCCGGACTTGGCGATGCAGGCGATAGACTATTTGGCACCTAGCTGCAGAAAAATTGTATGATGAAACTATCCTGCAAAAAAAATGGGTAATGCATCAGCAAATAAATTACCGAAAAGCCCTGTACACATACAGAGGGAAGTCGCTATGGTGAGCTGGTGCTCTACGCTGTGCTGTTCCTATTGCTTGTCTTCTCAGTATTCATCTTGAATTTTGTCTTGGCAAAACGCAGCAAAGAAGATGCTAAACAGGTTGCACTTGCCACACAAAGTGCGCGCGAATGGCAACGTGCTGAAAAAAACTTGCGTGATACACACATCAAACTCTTTACTGGCTTTGCAGTTGATTCCTCCTTCAAAGAATTTGCGCTTGCAATCCAAGAATTCGACAACATTCAAATGGCACTCAGGAAGGGAGGGACAGCTAAACTCTTTGGAGAAAGCATTGCTGTTCAACCTGTAGCGGAAGAAAAGGCTCTGCAAGTTATAGAAGCAACAAGCAAAGTGTGGGAAGCGCACAGAGAAGACTTTCTCAAGCTCTCGCAGCAGCAAGCCAGTACAATAGATACATTATTGCTCGAGCAATGCGTAGAGGCTGTAGTGCACAAAGGTGAAGCGATATTAGATGCCAATCAAAAGTTTATTATTGCGCTAGGGGAAGCGTCTAATGAACGTATTTCGCGCCTACAAACCTTGCAAGTGAGCGCGATTTTACTTGGCCTGGTCATCTTTTTTGCTATGGCTGTGCGTCTGACGATTTCGCTACGCCGGCAAGACCGCATCATTGTGGAAAACACAGAAGAAATCATTCGGCAGCGCAACGAAATTGCTTTGGAAAAAGAGCGAATAGAAAAACTGCTCGATGATTTGAAAAATGCGCAAGCGCAGTTAATTCAATCAGAGAAGATGGCGTCGCTGGGTCAGATGGTGGCGGGGATTGCGCACGAGGTCAATACGCCACTTGGATTCGTAACAAATAACCTCAGCATTGTCGAGCGCAACCTCGGCATTTTAGAACGTGTGCTCAAAGAATATCAAAAAATGGAAATGATGCTGCGTGAAGGAGAACTGAACGACTTGGAAGCACAACTAGAAACCGTACGCGAAGTGGTCTTAGGCATAAAAGAAAAGGCACTCATCGAACGCACGCACAAAACGCTAAGTGAATCTAACATCGGATTGCAGCGCATTCAAGAACTTGTAACAAACCTGCGCAACTTCTCGCGCCTCGATGAAACCGCACTGAAAACTGTAACCCTGAGCGAAAATATCGACTCTGCATTGGTGATTGCAACCAATGTTGTCAAGCATAAAGCCGAAGTGGTAAAAAACTACGAACCGAACCTGACTGTGGAGTGTTACCCTGCACAGCTGAATCAGGTCTTTCTTAACCTCATTACCAACGCTGCCCAAGCAATTGAAAAATTTGGCAAAATTACCATTACAACCTGCTCTCAAGGTGACAAAGTGCTCATCAAAATCGCTGATACAGGCATCGGCATTCCCGAACAAAATTTGAAGAAAATCTTTGAGCCATTCTTTACAACAAAACCAGTGGGACAAGGCACAGGGCTTGGGCTTTCGATTGTCTATAAAATCATTGAACGCCATAACGGCACAATCGAGGTCAGCAGTAAAGTCGGTGAAGGGTCAGAATTTATCATCACGCTGCCTATAAAGCAGGCAAAGCAAAAACAGGGCGCCACAGCAAAAGAAGAATCAATAGAAGAGACAAACGCAATTAAAATTTCCTGATAGTCCTGGTAGTAGAAAACAGAAATTTTGAGCAAAAGCACGTCGTTAGCGCTGCCTGAGACAAAAGTACGGAAAGAACGCACGAGGCACTCTGGGAAATAACCCAAAGAGTGCGGCGAATTGGTAATCTTAAGTAAATCTGGATTGAGTAAATTACGAGGCACTGCTCGGTTAAAATATGCTCGGTTAAAACAACTAACAATTGCAAGGCAAAATGAAAGAACTCTCGCATATCCTGTTGGTCGATGATGAGCGCTGATGCTCAGTTCTCTGAGGGGGCTGTTAGAATTTGATTACAACGTGCACACAGCTGAAAATGGCTATGATGCTTTAGAAATCCTGCGCCAGTATCCCATCAAGGTCATCATTAGCGATGAACGTATGCCACAGATGCCCGGACACGAACTGTTGCGTCAAGTAAAACAGATCAGTCCACACACAATTCGTGTGCTGCTCACAGGCTATGCGGATTTAGAGAGTGTGATCAAATCAGTCAATGCCGGCGAAATTTTCCGCTACCTCAACAAGCCCTGCCGACCAGAAATGCTGCAAAATGTGGTCAAGCTGGGTGTACAAATCTATGATAGAATGACCATGCTCAAACCCTCCACAATTCAAGTGGTAAATTCCAGCATCACTACGCCAGTAGCACAGACATCGCTGAAACCAGCCGTGCTGTTTGTAGGCTATACGAAAGAGGAAATTGCTCAACTGGTAGAAAAACTCAGCGATCTGTACGACATCGTTGCAGCAGATACAGTTGATGGGGCTTTTGAGGCCTGCTCAAAGAAAAATGTCGCTGTGGTAATTAGCGAACTCGACTTGGGTGAATACGATGGTGTGGATTTTCTGCAGACCCTCAAACAAGAGCATCCTCAAACGGTCATTGTCATTTTGACCGATACCGTTGATATTAAACTTATCATGCGTGCGGTAAATGAAGTCAATGTGTTCAGATACATTCCTAAACCGGTAACACAGGAACAGATGGAACGCACTTTGCGCGAAGCCACCGCAAAAAATAACGAGTATATTCAATACCCTGAAGCGCATTCACAGAAGCAAAGTCCGCAACCTGCTCACGATACAAACGTAACATCGGAACAAAAAGGCACGGATCTCAAAAGCAAACTTCAAGCAGCACAGTCATTTCTGAAAAAAAGTTGAGCAGAGCAAACATTTGAATCCTTCAAAGCAAAAAACATGCATGCAAATCATGTGCCGTGCCGAAGCACGAGCGTATGAAATCTGCTGAATTGTTTTAGATTTCATCTTTAAGTCTAAAAAGAGTTGGCAAGCAAGGCAAAGACGTAGTGCGTGGCAGATGGACATAAGTTTTGAAATGAAAATGCAAAACGAAATGGCAGAACGAACCTACCAGCAGCTTACTGAGAAATTGCGGGCAGCATATCGCAAGATGCAAGTGCAGGATGCGATTAGCGGATTTTCAAAATTCATGGTCGTTGTGCTGGCAAGCCTAATCAGTGTAGCGGCGTTAGAATCTATCGGTAAGTTCTCGAGTGTAGGGCGATTTTTGTTGCTGGTCGTGTTGGGTGTGGTAAGTTTGGGGGCGTGCTTGTGGTTTTTTGTATTACCGTTATTGCAAAAACAATTTAATCCTGATGCGATAGCCAAAGCTGTTGGGGAAGCCTTTCCAAACTTGAAAGATAGGCTCATCAATGCCCTGCAAGTCTACCGTGAGGCGCGTGAGAGTCCATTTGCGGTCGCGGCACTTACAAGTGTAGAGAAAGAGGTGGAGCCCTTGAGGTTTGAGGAAGCCATCTCGTTTGAGAGTGCAAAAAAGTCGGGTGGAGTGGCGGCAACAGGACTGTTGGTGACCGCACTGCTCTTTGCAATATCGCCACTTGGGTTGAACAAAGCTCTGACACGCATTGTCAAGTTCAATCAAGATTTTACACCGCCGCCACCATTTGAAATTGTCTCACTCTCAAAAGATGTGCAAGTGGCAAAGGGCAGTGATGCAGTCGTGCGCTTCAAGGTCGTAGATCATCCAGATGCTGAAACGCACTTAGATGTGAATCGCCTCACACTCAAGCTCCTCGATGAAAACGGCTTTGAGCTGCAAGACCTAAAACTGGTTCAAGACAGCGCAGGTGAATTTTCCTACCAGCTCAAAAATCAAAAACAACCGCTGCTGTACTTTGCTGAAAGCAATGTCGTAGGCAAAGTCATATCAAGCCAGAAGCATTGGATTCGTGTGCTCGATAAGCCGCGCATTGAGATGTTTCAACTTACCATCATACCGCCTGCGTACAGCCGCCTGTCGGCACAGCAACTCGAACCTAACTTTGGCGATGCCGCAGCACTCAAAGGCTCAAAAGTCTTGCTGCGCCTGAAAGCCTCAAAGCCAATTCAAACCGCTGCACTCGTTGCAAATGATACAACCGTGCTTTCTATGCAAGTCAGTGGTGATTCTGCCTCACTGGCTTTGACGCTCAAAGACGATCTTGCCTACAGACTTGAAGCACTTGACCACACGCAGATGCGAACCGAGAAAAGTGCAACTTACACTCTCCGAGTGCTAACTGATGAATATCCAGTCGTTCGTCTCCTGCAGCCTGAAGAAAAAGAGACAACTCTGCCAGAAGCACTCATTCAGCCGCTGGTCTTTGAGCTCAAGGATGATTTTGGGTTTAGCAGTCTTGTGCTCAAGTTTAGAGTTACAAAATCAGAAGTTGGTGAGCCTGAAAAAGACTTTCGAGAAATGCCAATTCCACTGGCAGGCGAAGGCTCACAGATTGACAAAATCGTCAGTTTTACTTGGAACTTGAACAAAATAGGTGTGGTCGCTGGTGATGAATTAGAGTTTTATGCCGAAGTGCGCGATAACGACGCTGTATCGGGCTACAAAGCGGCGCGCACCGATTTTTATCGATTCCGTTTGCCTTCGCTCGAGGAAGTCTTCGCTGAAATCGACCGCGCTGAACAGGCAACCACAGATGCCTTAGAAAAGAAAATCGAAGAAGTAAAAGCCATTGAAGAGCAGTTGGAAAAAGTGCAAAACGAATTGCGCCAGAAGAGTCGCTCAAATTGGCAAGATCGTAAAGCCATTGAGCGGGCGCTCAAAAAACAAGAGGAGTTGCAAAAAAGCGCAGCAGCAATTTCCGAAGAGCTAGAAAAAATGATGCAATCGATGCAGGAGCGCAATCTTGTCTCCGAAGAAACTTTGCAGAAGTATCAAGAAGTGCAGCGACTAATCGATGAGATTAACTCGCCAGAACTCAAAGAGGCGATGCGCCAGTTGCAAGAAGCACTTGCGCAAGTCAACGAGCAACAGCTGCGTCAAGCCTTAGAGAAGATGACCTTCAACGAAGAACAACTTCAAAAAAGTTTGGAGCGCACAAAAGAGCTTTTGCAACGCATTCAACTCGAGCGCAAGATTGATGAACTTGCAAAGCGCATAAACGAGATGCTACAAAAACAAGAAGAGCTGCATGAGCAGACCATGCAGCCACCAAAAAATCCTGACAAACTCAGTCAATTGCAAAAAGAGCAAGAACGACTCAAAAAAGAGCTCCAAGAGTTTGAGCGTGTGCGCGAGGAATTGGAACGCAAAATGAAAGATTTTCCAAAGCAAGAACAATTGCCGATGGAAGAATTAGAAAAACTGCGTGCTCAAGCAGAACAAGATGAGTTAGAAAAAGACCTTAGCGAAGCAGAAGAGAAACTCAAAGGGCGCAATCCTGAAGCGGCATCTGAAAGACAAAAGTCTGCGCTCCAAAAAATGAAGCAGCGTCAGAAACAAATTGCGGAGATGAAGCAAGAACTCTCACGCCAGCGCCGACAAGAACTTCTGGAAGCGATGCAAAACGCCGCACAATCTGCCCTCGAGCTCTCCAAAGAACAAGAAGCCTTGAAGAACGAAACAGAGCAAATTCGACAGCCAGCCTCACAAGCGCAGGCGCAAGAACTTGCCCAAAATCAGCAGCAGGTTTTGGAATCGCTCCGACAGTTGCAAGAAAGCATTTCCAAGATTGGCAAAAAGTCGTCAAAAATTCGTTCAGATATGGCGCGCAAGTTAGCTGAAGCCGAAGAGCAAATGCAGCAATCAATTTCTGCAATCGAGGGACGAAACACACAAAATGCAGCGCAACAGATGCGCGAAGCCATGCGCTCACTTAATGACTTTGCAGAACAAACCAGCCAGATGATGGCGCAAATGATGGGACAGAAAAATGGCGATGGTCAGGGCGAAGGTGATGGCGCACTTTCTGAATTGATGCAAGGTTTGGCTGACCAACAAAGTGCGCTCAATGGTGAAACACAAGGTATGGCAGAAGGAAAAAATCCCGTCGACAGAGCACAGCGATTAGCACAACTTGCGGCTCAACAACGCTTGATTCAAGAGCAACTCAAACAACTTGCACAGCGACAAGCGCAGCAACAGCGTGAGGGAAAAGGCAATGAATTGATGGGAAATCTCGAAAAACTTGCTGAAGAAATGGAAGACATCGCAAGAAGTCTGGAGCAACAAGAGCTTTCACGCGAACTTGTCAAGCGACAACAGCAAATTCTTTCTCGTATGCTGCAATCAACGAAATCGCTGCAAAAACGAGAGTTTGAAGAACAGCGTGAAGCAAAGTCTGCCAAAAACTTCATGCGTAAGTCGCCCGCAGAACTTGACACGGAAGTGAGGCGAAATAAATTCCAAGACGCACTCAACCGCTTGCGTGAAAAAGGCTATTCTGACGACTATCAAAAGCTGATTCGTCGCTACTACGGCGCGCTGGAAAAATTGCAAAGCAACTGAAATCGCTGCTGATGAAGGCTACTTTGGCATTCACTCTTGTATGTCTCTTTTGCGGCTTTGAGCACACTACAGCGACAGTCCCTCGCGTCGTGACAATCTCGCTGTATGGACAACGTTTTTCAGCGGTCTTGCCAAATGCCGTAGCAGCACTCTCAATCCAAACCGCAGGTGATGATGCAGCGCTCGAGCGTCACATTCAGGCGTTGCAACTGAGTCTCGCACCGCTGGCAAAACAACTCAAAGAGACTTGCACCACGCTGCGCTGGAACGATTGGCTCTGCGCAAAGCTCGCTCTGATGTTTGCAAAATCAGCCTGGCATGCAGATGCCGAACGCACTGTGGGAGCTTGTGCCTTGCTGCGTGCAATGGGCTACAATGCCACACTCACACTGGCGCAAAATCGCTTGTATCTTGCTACTCAAATCAGCAGACCTATCTACTTTGGCGCAATATTTCGTTTAGCTCAGAGAGGCGAACAAATTTTTGCGCTGCTCGATATAGAAAAAAACACCGTGCTCAGAACGATGCCCAAAGGTGAAATGCAACTTCTGTCAAGTCCTGCAGACGCACAAAACTTGCGAGCACTCTCACTCGAAGAGCCGCTCTTGCCAATTTTCCCAAACAAGCCTATCTCAAAGACGCTGGCATGGAAATTCCAAGAAAAAGAGTTTGCGATATCGGTAACATACAACCAAAATCTCATTGAATATCTTGCAGGCTATCCGCAAATGGAAGTCGGCTGGTATTTCAATCAGCCGCTGACAAGTGCATTCAAAGCTCAGGTCATTGAACCGCTGCAAAAACTCATACGGCAGCAAAATTTAATAGGTACCGCCGCTGTGGATTTTTTGCTACAATTTTGTCTGGCGCGTCCATATCTTGAAGATGGTAAGCAAGCACGCGGTGAGCATTGCAGTTTCGTCGAAGAGTCGCTCTTCGATGCTTATACAGATTGTGAAGACCGCTCGTATTTGTTAGCAGCATTAGTTCGCAGCGTACTGGGCTATGAGGTGATTGGCTTACAATTTCCAAACCATGTGGTGGTAGCCGTCCGCTTACCAGAGAAAATAGAGACAGGCAAAAAAATTATCTTTGAAGGCAAAACTTACACGGTTTGCGATCCATCGTACTTAGGCGGCACTGTAGGCGATATCATTGAACCTTTCATCGCCGCCTCGCCTCAAAGCATCATTAAAATTGATGAGATAAAATTTGTAGATTAGCTCTTTTAACTTCAACTAACTGTTTAGATGCAGATATTTCTCATTGCCTTAGTTGTGATTGCACTCGATCAACTAACGAAATATATTGCTAAAACACAACTTGGCGAAGGCTCTGCACCTGTGCCACTCATTGCCGATTGGCTAAAACTGACCTACACCGAAAATTCAGGTATCGCTTTCGGCATTGATTTGGGCGGACGCGTGGTTGTAACTACACTGTCTATCATTGCCACACTTGGTATTTGCTACTACCTTTACCGCACACAGCGAAAGAATATCTACTATCGTTTGGCATTTGGGCTTATCGTGGGTGGCGCAATCGGCAATTTGATTGATCGAGCACTTTATGGGCAGGTCGTCGACTTCATTCACTTTGACATTTACAATGGGGTTTTGTTTGGTAAGTATGTGTCGCTCTGGCCCATTTTCAATGTTGCTGATGCCGCTATTACGATAGGCGTTGCGGTGATGTTTATTTGGTATCGTCACGTCTTTGAAGATGAGTCAGCAGCGCAGACAAGCGCCGTAGAAAATCCTCCGTCAGTTGAAGCAACACCGAATGCTAACGCTCCAAGTGAGCCAGCAAATCCACAGACCTAAAATCACGCCAAGCCTGCAAGAGCAAATCGTACAGCAATCTCAATAAGAGGCAAACCATAATTGCTCTACACAGCGCGCAAAGTTCCAGCACTGGCTTGCAGGATCTACCTTGAATCCCTAAGTTTGAGGCTCAAAAGAAATAACTTCATTAAATCAACTTGCGCTATCAATGTCTGTTCTCACTGAGATTGCAAAAGGCAATTTGCTCTATGAAGGCAAAGCAAAAAAAGTCTTTTCGACCACAAATCCCGCCCTCGTCATTCAAGAGTTCAAAGATGATGCGACTGCGTTCAATGCAGAAAAGCGTGGTGTCATTGCAGGCAAGGGAATTGTCAACAACGAACTGTCATGCTTTTTCTTTGCATATCTAACGGACTATGGTATTCCAACGCACTTTGTCAGCAAAGTCTCGGAGCGTGAAATGCTCTGCAAAAAGTTAGACATTATCAAAATCGAAGTTGTAACGCGCAACATTGCGGCAGGCTCGCTGGTCAAACGCTATGGCTTGAGAGAAGGTGAAGAGCTGTGCTATCCAATTACCGAATTTTATTTTAAGAATGATGCGCTCGGCGATCCCATGCTCAACGATGATCATGCAACGGTGCTGGGATTAGCAACCTACGAGGAACTAGAAAAACTGCGCCAACTTGCCTCGAAAATCAATGCACTCCTACAAGATTTCTTGCTGCAAAAGCGCTTGAAACTCGTAGACTTTAAGTTAGAGTTTGGTAGGTATTTCACACCTGAGGGTAAAGTCGATATCTTGCTGGGCGATGAAATTAGTCCCGATACCTGTCGGCTTTGGGATGCCGAGACGAACCAAAAACTCGATAAAGACCGCTTTCGGTTTGATCTAGGTGGCGTCGAAGAAGCCTACCAGGAAGTAAGACGGCGCATCTTAGGCTAAGGCACTTTCCGAAATAAGATTTTGAAGCAGATGCTCGAAGAACTTATTGCTTATGTCAAAACGCTGGATAGCACAACGATATACCTTTTCCTGTTTGCGATTGCTTATTTGGAAAATATCATACCACCAATTCCTGGTGATATGCCTGTGGTGTTTGTCGGTACACTGGTCGCCCTAAGCGATTTGTCGTTTGTCGCTTGTGTGCTATGGGCAAGCGTAGGGTCGGTATTAGGGTTTGCGTCTATGTATGCGATAGGCTATTGGATTTCAACGCGCTTTCACGGTGAGCCAAATGCAGCGCTCAATTCGCGCATTGCACGCGTAATTGACAAGTTTTTCCCGGCAGAACACTTACCTGAAATTCGAGCGCAATTTGCAAAATATGGCTATGGGCTCATCTTAGCTAATCGCTTTTTGACAGGCTCACGCTCTATTATCTCAATTTCTGCGGGTATCTCACGGCTCAATTTCACCATAACGCATGTGTGTGCCTTGCTAAGCGCTATCGGTTGGAATATCTTGCTTGTCTTCGGTGGCTACATGCTGGGCGATAACTGGGAAATTTTAGGCGACTACATTACAACCTACGGTACGGCGCTCACGGTAATTGTGCTCGTCTTGGTAGGCATTTTGGTTTATCGCTATCTTCGCAAACTGAGAACTTCGACCGGAAAATCGTTGTAAGTGACAGCGCTGATGAGGCTTAACACTCAATGAACTCCTAATGCGCAACTTGAAACCATGCTCGATTTGCTTTCTCTTGCAGGACTGTCGTATCTGATTGGCTCAATTCCTGTTGCCTTTCTGCTGCTCAAAGCGCTGACCGGCAAAGACATTCGCGCGCTCGGCACAGGCAATGTGGGTGCCATGAACAGTTATGATGTTACAGGCTCAAAGACGATTGGCATTGTGGTTGGCGTCTTAGATGCACTGAAAGGTGTTGCGGCAGTACTCATTGCACAGACGTATTTCAGTGAAGGGTTATCAGGCAAGGCAGCATTAGGACCAAAAATGTGGGCAACATTCTTCGTTACGCTCGGACATTGCTACAACCTATGGCTCGGTTTCAAAGGTGGACGCGGATTAGCAACCGCCGCGGGTGCATCGCTGCTGTTTATGCCTTCTCTTGTGATTGCGTGGCTACTGGTGTGGATCGCGGCATGGTTTTATTCGCGTAAAATCCATTTCTGCAACATTTCAGCAACGGCGTGCGTCATCTTGATTGTGCCACTCTTCGAGCCTGTGGAAGCAATTGTGTTCATTGCTGCGCTTGCAGGACTCATTTTGCTGCGCCACCGCGACGTGATGAAAGAAGCCTTCAAAGGAGGATAGCATGAAAACAATGTTCGGCTTGCTTTTGCTCTCTGTGCTATGCTTACAAAGTGTTGAGACATGCGCGCAAGGAGTTGTAAGACAAAAAAGACAACCCAGCAACGAAGCACTGAAAAAAGTAAGAGACGAAAAAGAAGCAGAAGCAACAGCACAAGTGCTTGCTACAATTGATTCCATGCTCGTGTTGATTGAAGCAGGTGATGTGGAGGCGCTGCTTTCGCGCTATGTTTATCCACCTGATGTTGAGCAAGCCCTATCTGAACAAGTAACTTTCGAAATGCTAGTGCAACGACTCAAAGAAAAAGGCATAGAACGATTGGAAGCGGCTCTCAGAGAAGCAAAAGTAATTAAACCGCAATGGAACGACACTCTCGATAAAGCCTACTTCGAGCGAGAGAGCAAAGATCTCATTTTTGTTCAATATAAAGGGCAGTGGTATTTGCGTAATTGAAAACAGCGAAACCAAAATCGAGAACTACACTAAAAAATACGTATGTACGTTCTAAATTTTGAAGCATACATCATCAAAGCATTACAAATCTCAATCATAAATGTCTGCGGTAACTGAACCACCTGTACTTATCCCCTCGCAGGGCAAAACCACCTCACACCTTGAAAGCATTACAGAACTTGAAGAGCTTGCGCGCCAAATTCGGCGCGATGTGGTGCGTATGTTAGTCATGGCACAGTCGGGGCACACGGGCGGCTCACTGGGTATGGCTGACGTGTTTACTGCACTGTATTTTCATCTCTTGCGCCATAGCCCTGAGACATTTTTGGTCGGGCAAGGATCAAGATTTTGTCTTTCTCTCTAATGGTCATATTTCGCCTGTCTGGTATGCAACGCTTGCTCGTGCAGGCTATTTCCCGCTTGCAGAGCTTGCTACGTTTCGCAAAATCAACTCGCGCTTGCAAGGGCATCCTGCTACGGACACGCACTTGCCCGGCATTCGTATCGCTTCAGGCTCGTTAGGACAGGGGCTCTCGGTGGCAATTGGTGCAGCCTTAGCATTTCGTTTGGACAAAAATCCTTATTTCGTTTATTGTTTGATGGGTGATGGCGAATGTCAAGAGGGGCAAATCTGGGAGGCGGCAATGTTTGCAGCGCATCACAAAGTCGACAATCTTATTGGCATTGTGGATTGCAACAATCAACAAATCGATGGAGAAGTAAGCAAGGTCATGCAAATCGAGCCCTTTGAAGACAAATGGAAAGCCTTCGGCTGGCACACACTGCAATGCGATGGCAACCAGATGGCTGAAGTGATTAAAACCGTCAAAGCGGCACAGGCTTGCTTGGGGCAAGGCAAACCTGTCGTGATTTTAGCAAAAACAGTCATGGGCAAAGGTGTCTCATTCTTTGAAGGCACAATGCCCGATGGCACAAACTGGCACGGCAAGCCACCCTCAAAAGAACTGGGCGAAAAAGCCTTGCTTGAATTGCCGCCAACACGCTTTGCTGATTTTTGATTGATGGCTATAAGTTTGCGATCAAAGCAAAATTACATCAAAAGAATATCGCAAAAGCTGAACATATCATCACACGCTTACAGTGCGCATTATTGCAGGCAAATTTAAGCGGCAAGTTATTCACACCATCCGAGGTGAAGCGGTAAGACCAACAACCGACCGCGTGCGTCAAGCGCTCTTCGACACGTTGGCAGCACGCATGAATTTTGAGGACATAGACGTGCTCGATCTTTTTGCAGGCAGTGGTATTTTGGGCATTGAAGCACTTAGCCGTGGGGCTTTGCGTTGCACATTCGTGGAGCAAAACCGAAAGACGATGCAGGGACTTGCGCAGAGCATAAAATTACTTCAACTCGAAGAGCAAACTCAACTCGTGCAAACCGACGCCTTGCGATTCTTAGAACAAACTACGGCACACTATGACCTCATCTTTGCCGACCCTCCTTACAAATTTGAACACTATCACGAATTGCTGGACAAAATTTTTTCTCGCAATTTACTGGCAGGCTATCTGGCTATGGAGCATCATAAGCGCAAGGATTTTTCGGCACGTGCAGAGTTTCTCTTTTGCAAAGAATTTGGAACAACCGTCGTGAGTTTTTTCTCAGCAAAGCAGACAAGTTGACGCAAACTTGTACCAAAAGCAGTGGTTGAACCTGAACTATAGCATAGTGTCTACAACAGGCGACGCGCAAAGAAGGTGCCTCTAAACTGTTATCATCATGAAACAAGCTATTTATCCGGGGACATTTGACCCATTTACGTTTGGACATATCGATGTACTGGAACGTGCACTTAATATCTTTGACGAAGTGAGCATTGTGGTAGCTGTCAATAGTCAAAAGAAAACACTTTTTACGATTGAAGAGCGTGTGGCGATGATCCAAGAATCCCTTTCAAGTTATGAGCGCGTGCGTGTCGAGAGGTTTGAGGGTGGATTGCTCATTGAGTATGCCAAGCAGCGTGGCGCTTGTGCCATCATTCGTGGGCTAAGACAAGTAGCAGATTTTGAGTATGAGTTTCAGCTTGCGTTGATGAATCGACATTTGTATCCCGGAGTAACAACCGTATTTCTGATGCCAAACGAAAAATATACCTATCTAACCTCTTCAATCATTCGCGAGGTAGCCAGTTTAGGCGGTGATGTTGCTGACTTTGTCCCGCCGCCAGTCCTGCGCGCATTGCAGCACAAGTTTCAGGTTGCAAATACAAAATGAAATGGCACAGGTATTAGCTCTTGCGTTCATCTAACTCGAAAAGATGGCGCACCAAATTGAGCTTGCTTTCAATGCTTTGTGCTGTATCGACGGGCGATTTGAGTGTGTTGATAGGAAAATGCAAAAGTTTCTTCACGATGCGGTCGGCAAGTTGCTCCATCATGGCGTATTGCTCTGGGGAAACTTTGTTTCGAACCCGTTCCAATTCTTGCTGCTTGACCGCCTCGAACTTGGCTTGCAAATCGCGTATCGTTGGGGCAACTTGCAGCGAGTTATGCCATTTTTCAAACTCAATGAGTTCAGCTTCCACAATGCGTGCAACTTTGGGCAGTTCTTGACGGCGCGCATCGATATTTTTTTCAACGATAAGTTTAAGGTCGTCAATATCTTTAAGAAAGACATTATAGAGTGCACCAGCACGCGCATCGATATTGCGCGGCACACCGAGGTCCAAAATCAACATCGGAGCATGACGGCGCTTGTGCATAGCGCTTTCAATATCTTTGGTACAGACAATTTCACCAGTACTGGAGACAGCAGAAATCACAATGTCAAACTCATGCAGACGCTCACGGAAGTAGTCGAAGGTGATGATATTGCTGGTGCCGATTTCGCGTGCTAAGGCTTCAGCATTTTCTGTGGTGCGGTTAGTGATGGTAATGCGGCTAACTTTTTTCTCGCGTAAATGTAGGGCAGCAAGTTCAGCGGTTTCACCAGCGCCGATAAGCAGAATGTGTTTTGAAGAAAGGTCAGAGAAAATTTTGCGCGCCAGTTCAACGGCAGCATAGCTTACAGAAATGGCACCGTCAGTTAATTTTGTTTCCGTTTTGACCCGCTTAGCAACACTGAACGCAGCATGGCAGAGTTTGTTCAAGATCGCACCAGTGGCTTTTTCTTCAGCCGCCAAACGGTAGGCATCTTTAACTTGCCCTAAAATTTGTGCCTCACCCAGAATCATTGAATCGGCACTGCTTGCTACTTCAAAAAAATGCTTGACCGCACCACATGCCCAAAGTGAAAAGAAATGCTCTCGACGCAGCGTCTTGCGTGCCCCCTTATACTCAATGAGAAAGTCTTTGAGATAGTCGGCATTAACCTCGTCAAGCGCAGGTCACAGCGTAGAGTTCAGTGCGGTTGCACGTGGAAAGCAAGAGGGCTTCAGAGAGCAATTTGCCGTCGCAGATTGCACGCAGAAATTTGCGTGTCTCCTCATCCGTGAAAGCGAGGCGCTCGCGCAGTTCAATCGGAGCGGTGTGATGATTGATGCCAACAGCGATAAGATTCATGGACGGAGGTAGGTGCGACGTCATCATACTTCTTGACGTTAGTTAAGACTGTGAAAACGCGGCGAGAACAAATTCAACGCCGTGATAGAAAGAAACGAAAACAAAAAGCCCAGCGTAAGCAAGAGTGCCATGCGTTTGCCCTGCCAGCCTAAACGCTCTCTCAAAAGTAGGCTTATTCCGTAAATCAACCAAACCATAATCAGACCGATAAGTTTTGCATCTCTGAAGCTGAAGCGCCCTTGCGACTCTGGAATCCAGAGCACACCTGCAATGAAGGCAAAAGTGAGAAAGATAAATCCAAACAACACTGCGCGCAGGCTCATGGTTTCAAGCGTTTCAAGGTTAGGTAGGCGTTCGAAAAATGCACCAAACCGATTGACCTGAATTTGGCGAAAGAGCAACATGTAAAGCGAGCTGTAGACACCAGCAATCACAATAGCGCTGTAGCCTAAAATGGCGGCAAGGATGTGAAAAGACAGCAGCGGACTTGTAACGCTCATGTCAGAAGGAATATGCGAAAGCATAAAAAGTGATGAAATCGTCTGAAAAACAAGGGCTGTAAGTGCTATAAATCCGCCTGTGCTGCTTTCGCTTGTCGTGATTTCAATGAAGAGATAGACGACAATCAGAGTCAGGGCGACCGTGGTCATCAATTGATAGACGTTTGCAATTGGCAGCGCATGATAAAAAAGTGTCAGCAAGCAAAGATAGGTGAAGTGTGTGCCAGCCGCGAAAAGGAGCATATATCGCTTGAGGCGCGCCAAGGCGAAATCGCTTTTGAAAAAATCTGCGATGTAAAGCATTGCCGCAATCAGATAGAGCAGTGGCAAAACAAAGTTGATGATAAAAATGCTCTCTATCATTTTACAAGCGGATGGGCATCGGGCATTACAAAGTTGATGTGAACATAAAGTGTATGGTCATACAATTAAATCATCTTAAGGTGCAGATGAAGATGTAATGGTCAGCTTTAAGCGCACTTTGGGCGAGTGATTTTCTAAGAGATAGCCACAGAGCCAATACGTGCCGGCTGGAAGTGCTGCATCAGTTTTAAGATGACGTGGCACAAAAGCAAAAGGATATGAACGGCGCTCATTAATTGGTATGCGAAGAATATTTGCAGAAATCTGATTTGGGACAGTGCGCACAGATATCACTTCGCCGTTTTCCTGCTGAACTTCCAAAGCAAAATGCTGCTGATAGAGAAAGAAAAATGTACGCTCAATTCCAGAATTGTTTCGAATCTCAAAAACACCAGAGATAGTATCACCGATACCGACTTTATCGCGTGCAATACGCAGCGCAAAAACAAGACCGTTTGAAGAGACAGTCGCTTCTGGCTCAGCAAGTGTAGAGGGCGGTTCGCTGGGTCGTTGGCAGCCTATCAAGCAAAGAAAGCAAATGAATAGAACGATGCGCATAGCAAGCATAGTTATAGGTTTATCTTCTTTCTTAGGGCTCAAAAAACTAACCTGAGCCTGTAGGCTAAAAATTCTCTGCTGCGTTTAGAGTCAGTAGCAAAATCTCTCATGAAAAGCATTAGAATATCTAGGCTTAAAACGCTATCTTTGCGCCCAAATTTTAGAAGGAACTCCTAAAAGTTACAAACAAATCGCCGATAAAAAGATATGTCAAAAATACGCCGAGATGATATTCGCAACATCGCTATCATTGCTCACGTTGACCATGGCAAGACAACGCTGGTCGATGCGATTTTGAAACAGACGGGCACATTTCGAGACAATCAACGCGTTGAAGAACGCATTATGGATAGTGATCCGCAAGAGCGTGAGCGTGGCATTACGATTTTTGCTAAAAATGCAGGTTACTTCTACAAAAATCACAAAGTCAACATTGTCGATACGCCTGGACACGCAGATTTCGGTGGCGAAGTAGAGCGCATTTTGAAAATGGTCGATGGCGCGCTGCTTTTGGTCGATGCACTTGAAGGTCCGATGCCACAAACCAAGTTTGTGTTGCGTCGTGCGCTTGAAGCAGGCTTGAAAATTCTTGTCGTAATTAACAAAATTGACCGTCCAAATGCACGACCGCTCCAAGTGATTGATGAAGTCCTTGAGCTCTTCATTCACTTAGGTGCAAATGACGAGCAAATTGATTTCCCCTATATTTTTGCATCGGGTAGAGACGGCTATGCAAAGTATCGCCTTGAAGATGAAAACAAGGACATCACACCGCTCTTGGAGATGATTTTAGAAAAAATCCCTGCACCCGAAGTTGACCCCGATGCACCGTTCCAAATGCTCATTAATTCGCTGGATTACAGCGACTACTTGGGCAAAATTGTGATAGGTAAAATTGCATCAGGTAAGGTCAAAGTGGGCGATCAGCTGGTGGCGCTAGATGGTAAAGGCAAACTTGTGAAAGGCAAGGTGGCAAAGATTTTCCTCTTTGAAAAACTTGGTAAAACTGAAGTGCCAGAGGCAATTGCAGGAGATATTGCCGCTATCACTGGCTTTGAAGAGGCCACGATTGGTGAGACACTCACTGACCCAGATCACCTTGTGCCAATGGAATCGTTTTCAATTACGGAGCCGACCGTCTCTATGTTTTTCTCAGTCAATGATTCACCGTTTGCAGGCAGAGAAGGTAAGTTTGTTACCAGCCGCAATTTGCGTGAGCGGCTCTACAAAGAAGTCATTACGAATGTAGCAATGCGCGTCGAAGACACAGAAAGTGCAGATACTTTCAAGGTGTCAGGTAGAGGTGAGTTGCATCTTTCTGTTCTGATTGAAACCATGCGCCGTGAAGGATATGAACTACAAGTCTCGCGTCCCGAAGTGATTTTGAAAAAAGATGAGAATGGAAAACTCCTCGAGCCTTATGAGAGTGTAACAATTGATGTGCCGCAGGAATATGTTGGTGTCGTAATTGAAAAAATGGGACGACGCAAGGGCGATATGAAAAATATGACCACGCTCGAAGGCGGAATGACACGCTTGGAATTTGAGATTCCAACACGCGGGCTCTTGGGCTTTACGACAGAATTTATGATGGATACGAAAGGAGAGGGCATCCTGACGCATGTCTTCAAGAGTTATGAGCCATACAAGGGTGAAATTAATTCTCGTGCGTCAGGTGCGCTAATTGCAGCCGAGCAAGGCGAAGCAGTTCCGTATGCGTTAGCACAGTTAGATGATCGAGGCACGTTCTTCATTGAAGCCGGCACACCAGTCTATGCAGGCATGATTGTAGGTGAATCTGCACGCGATTTTGATATGGTGGTCAATGTGTGTAAGACAAAGAAACTGACTAACATGCGCGCCTCAGGCTCCGATGAAGCCTTGAAAATTACACCGCCGCGCAAACTCACACTGGAGCAGGCGATGGAATTTATTAACGATGATGAACTGGTAGAAGTAACACCAAAATCAATTCGCTTGCGCAAAAAATTCTAGATGAAAACGTGCGTGCACGTGAAGCCAAGCGCAAGAAGCAAGCCAGTGAAGCAACTGTGTAACTGTCCACTGCCAAGCGCATTTCTTTTACTTTACTTCAAAGTGCTACAGCACTGCCTGCATGCTTTTCTGTTGCAATTTTGTGTAGGCTAGAAAGTTGCGGTTTGAGTAGAAAGTGATATATTAGCCACCAATGTAAAAATGTATATTCTAGAGCAGCAAAGGCGCACGCATTACAAGAACGCATTGCAAAATACAACAAGGAGAGGTGGCCGAGTGGCTTAAGGCGTCGGTTTGCTAAACCGATGTAGTATCGTAAGGTACTACCGGGGGTTCGAATCCCCCCTTCTCCGCAGATAATGATGCCGCAGCGGGGATCAACGACATACATCAGGTTGCATTGCCCCGAAACAAAGTGAGGTATGCCAAAGAAATCTGCGAAAAAAAGTCCATCTCAAGCACGCGTAAAAGCCCCCGCCAGTCGCAAAAAAGAGACGCCAGAGACAAAGCTGGTGTCCAGCGTGTCTAAGAATGAGACAAAACAGTCTGTTAAAGTTGCAAAAAGTCCTTTGCCGCAGTCAAGCGCAAAAAAGAAAAAGAAGAAATCTGCTGCAGAAGGCAAAAAGAGGATTGGCAGACAAAGCCAAAAAGTCAGAGCGGTACGTCCTAAATATGAAACAACCGAATCTGACGTTGATATTTTAGAACATGAACAAGAGCAGCAAATAGACTTTGTGGACGATATTGCGCTCGCAGAAGACCAAGTCGGTACTGAACTCTCAGAGCAAGTTGAAGAAAGTGCGCAAGATGAGCTTGCTGAAGAGATTGCACTGGAGCTCCCCAAGGAACTTGAGCCAAAAAATGAAAAACACTCATCTCGAGAAGAAGATTATGCGCTGATTGATGTGATTCGTGAAGGGGATCGCTACCAGCAAGAGCAAGCATTCAAAAAATTGCTAAGCAAATACCGTGGTCAGATTTATAATCTTATTCTCAAGATTGTGCATAATCCAAATGAAGTAGAAGATTTAGTGCAAGAATCCTTCTCCAAGGCGTTTAACTCCATTGCAAACTTTAATAAGGAATATGCCTTTTCGACGTGGCTTTATCGCATTGCGACCAACAGCAGCATTGATTTTTTGCGCAAACGCCGGTTGAAAACCTTCTCAATTGACAATCCTATCAAAACCAAAGATGATGAATACACGGTCGAGATTCCTGACAGCAGCGAAGAGCCAGAAAAAAATATCATTCAAAGCCAACGTGATAGGCTGGTGCAAGATGCGATTAAGCAGTTGCCGGAAAAGTATCGTACCGTAATTGAAATGCGGCACTTGCAAGAATTAAGCTATGAAGAAATTGCAAAGGAACTGAAGATTCCTTTAGGCACTGTTAAAGCACATATTTTCCGCGCTCGTGAAATGCTCTATAAAATACTACGCGATAAACTGCGCAGTTATTGAATCTCAAGGTCTGTATGACAAAAGCATGCACGAGGCAATGCGCAAAACGACGGAGAGCTAACGCCCGAAGTAAGTCCATGCCAGCGTCAGTGAAAAGAAAACCAACGCGACGCCAAACACACCGTACCACCGGCGATACTCAGCAAAGGAACATGGATAAGCAAGCGGACGAATATACTTGGCAATGTAGAGCATCGTAGCGGCAAACTGCGCAAGGTAAAGCGAGAGTTTAACAATAGTCCAAGTCGACCAGCCAACGAAAAACTGTGCCAGCAAGACACCTGAAATCAAGACGCCGAAGAAAGCGACATCGACGAGTTTGACTTCCAGACGAATGTAGGTGCGCAACAGTTCGGCATCATGTGCGCCAGAAGCCGCATCAGTAAGGCGCGGTTGCAGCGTACGAATTACCAAAGCTGAGGCGGCAACTGCACCAAACCAGAGTGCAAAGCAAACAATATGCAGAAGTAAAAGTAGTGAATACATTAGGGTTTGAATGTTTTAAGGTTAAGCGCCATTTTGTATTTTTGCCCGCAAGTCTGCCGACTAAACCATACAGCAATGCAAGACACCTTTCAAACGCTCCTCAAAAAACTTCCGAAAGAAAAACTGCGTAAAGCCAAAGAGTTTGGATTTTCCGACTTGCAATTTGCTCATCTCTTTGGTGTCTCACAAGCCGACATCCGTCGAGTGCGAGAGTATTACGGCATAAAAGCCGTCTTCAAAACCATTGATACCTGCGCTGCCGAGTTTGATGCGCAAACGCCCTACTATTACTCCTGCTACGAAGAAGAAAATGAATCCAAGCCAAGTAGGAAAAAGAAAATCATCATCTTGGGCGGTGGACCAAACCGCATCGGGCAAGGCATTGAGTTTGATTACTGCTGCGTGCAAGCCGTCTTTGCGCTCAAAGAAGCAGGCTATGAAACTATTATGATTAACTGCAACCCAGAGACGGTGTCAACGGATTATGATGTCGCCGATAAACTCTACTTTGAGCCGCTGACCTTTGAGGATACCATGAACATCATTGAGCATGAAAAGCCTGAAGGGATTATCGTCAGTTTCGGTGGTCAAACGCCACTGCGGCTGTCGACGCAACTTGAAGAAGCTGGTGTGAAAATTTTAGGCACATCCTCAAAAGGCATTGACATCGCAGAAGATCGAGAAAAATTCGGCAAGCTCTTAGATGAACTTAAAATTCCACATCCCGCCTACGGCGTAGCAACAACCTACGAAGAAGCCAAACTGATTACTGAACTCATCGGCTATCCTGTCTTAGTGCGTCCGAGTTATGTCTTGGGTGGCAGAGCCATGCAAATTATTTACAACGATGAGACGCTCAAGCGCTACATTGATCAAGCCTTGCATGTCTCTGATAAATATCCATTGCTCATCGATAAATTTTTGGAGCATGCCGTGGAATATGATGTGGATGCTATCGCCGATGGGAAAGAGTGTATTGTCGCAGGGCTCTTGCAGCATGTGGAAGCAGCAGGTGTGCACAGTGGCGATTCAACATCGATTTTGCCGCCCATTAGCACACCGAAGCACATTATCAAAACGATGAAAGATTACACGCGCAAACTTGCAAAAGCCTTGAAAGTCGTGGGGCTAATGAATGTGCAGTTTGCTGTGCAAGGCGAAGGCAAAGATGCAAAAGTCTTTGTGCTGGAAGTCAATCCGCGAGCAAGTCGAACCGTGCCGTTTGTGGCAAAAGCAACGGGAATGCCGATTGTCAAAGTAGCTTGCCTGCTGATGATTGGCGAAAAGCTCTCTAAGCTCAAGAAGAAATTTGACCTCAAAGATTGCGATGCGCTGAATTTGCCTTACATCTGTATCAAAGAGCCAGTGTTTCCTTTCTCAAAATTTATTAAGTCAGGCGTTTATCTCGGTCCAGAGATGCGCTCTACAGGTGAAGTGATGAGTTTTGCAAAAACCTTTGGCGAAGCCTTCACTAAATCGGCTTTAGCTGCAGGCAGTAAATTGCCGACCAGCGGCACGGTCTTTGTCAGTGTCAATGATGCACACAAAACCACACATACCGCCGAGATTGTGCGACGCTACTACAATCTGGGGTTTGACCTCGTGGCTACGAGCGGCACCGCAGAGTTTTTGCGCAATCACGGTTTGGAGTGTAAAACGGTCTTCAAAGTCGGTGAAGGCAGACCAAACATCTTTGACATTATTCGCTTGGGCAGAGTGCAGTTTGTCATCAATACGCCGCTTGGTGAAAAAGCGCGCTATGACGAAGAAGCCATTGGAACAGCATCGATTCTCTCTGGCGTGCCTTATGCGACAACGATTGAAACTGCTGAAGCAGCTATTGCAGGTATAGAGCAACTGCGCAAAGAAAAGTTCAGCGTCAAAAGCTTGCAAGAGTATTTAAGCTATAAAAACAAGCGCAAGAAAAAATCTTAGGCAAAGTAAATGCGCGCATGCCAAAAATTCACTACAAAGGCAGAGACGTCGTTGCAAAAAAAGGTTAGGTCAGAATTTTTTGGTTGATGAAAACATTGTGCGCAAAATCATTGCACTGGCTGAACTTGAAGCGCAAGATAATGTCGTAGAAATTGGTCCTGGATTTGGCGCACTCACAAAAGAACTTGCAAGCCATCTTCCCACCTTTACAGCAATTGAGGTAGATAAAACCCTGGCGGCATTTATTCGCGCAGAATTTCCGCAAGTAACGCTCATCGAGCAAGATATCTTGAAGACATCGCTCTCGGAACTGGCTGCAGGAAAGAAATTAAAAATCTTGGGCAATATCCCTTACGCCATTACCTCGCCAATTCTGTTCAAACTCATTGAAGAACGTGCAGCAATTCATTCAGCCATCTTGATGCTGCAAGACGAAGTGGCAAAACGACTGTCGGCAAAACCACGCACAAAGGAGTACGGCATTTTAGCGGTTCAACTGCAGGCGTTTGCAGAAGTAGAGTATGGCTTCAAGGTAAAGCGCAGTGTCTTCAAGCCTAAGCCAGAGGTGGATAGTGCCGTGGTGCGGCTGACGATGCGTCATCAGACAGACATTGCGCACGAAACCCTATTCAGAACGCTGGTACGTACAGCATTTCGAATGCGCCGCAAAACCTTAGAGAATAATCTCAAAGAGGTGTTTGAACTCCATGGTGTATCTATGGACTTAAAACGACGAGCCGAAGAATTATCTGTGCAAGAATTTATTGAACTCTCTAAAGCCGTGCAGTGGCGCGCAGATACTCAAGTGGTATGATTGGCGTGCCACATGCCAATAGAGGGGTGAAGTAGCAGTCGGGGTGACAGGACTTGAACCTGCGACCTCTGCGTCCCGAACGCAGCGCTCTACCAGCTGAGCCACACCCCGTTTTGAGGTAAGCGCAAAATTAGGCAAAATTAAGGATGCCCAAAAATTTTTCTAACAAGAAGTTGCGTATTGCTCATGCCTGTGTTCATCAAATGCCCTAATTTTTGTTCTTTTGTAGCAAGATAGCCCTTGTTGATGTCATTGGGGTCTATAACAAGAGGGACGCGTTCGACAACTTCCAAGCCATAGCCTTCCAAGCCAACAATTTTTTTTGGATTGTTGGTCATCAGGCGCATTTTTTTGATGCCCAAGTCAAGCAGGATTTGTGCGCCAATACCGTAGTCGCGTAGGTCGGGCTTAAAGCCTAAGCGCTCATTGGCTTCAACCGTATCCAAGCCTTCATCTTGTAGGTTGTAGGCTTTAAGTTTGTTGATAAGTCCTATGCCACGACCTTCTTGCATCAAATACACTACAGCGCCGCGTCCTTCTTGTTGGATTTTGAGCATGGCGGTAGCAAGTTGTTCGCCGCAGTCGCAGCGCAAGGAGCCGAAAAGGTCGCCGGTGGCGCAAGAAGAGTGCATGCGCAAGAGCACAGGTTCGCCGTTTGCAACATCGCCTTTGACAAGCGCAAGATGATTTTTGTCATCAATCAGCGTTTCATAAGCGATGAGCTTAAACTCGCCGAAGTGTGTGGGCAAACGCACTTCAACAGCACGACGCACCAATTTTCCTTTTGCATGCGATAGGCGACAAGGTCTTTAATAGTGATGAGTTTCAGACCGAGTTTATCACGCAGTTGCAAAAGGTCAGGAACGCGCGCCATGGTGCCATCATCTTTAAGGATTTCGCACAGAATACCAATAGGGCGAAATCCAGCCAGACGCGCTAAATCCACTGCCGCTTCAGTATGTCCAACGCGGCGCAGCACACCGCCATCCATCGCACGCAGCGGAAAAATATGTCCTGGACGCGCAAAATCACTTGGACGTGCAAGCGGATCAGCTAAGTGGCGAATCGTGATGGCGCGGTCGTAAGCAGAAATGCCCGTGGTAACGCCAGCAATCTGAGCATCAACTGAGACGGTAAAGTTGGTCTCATGCATAGAAGTATTGACGCGCGTCATTGGATCGAGCTGAAGTTCTTGCGCACGGCTGGATGTAATTGCAACACACAATAGCCCACGCGCTTCTTTGGTGATGAAGTTTACCATCTCGGGCGTAACATTCTCGGCAGCGGTGATGAAATCACCCTCATTTTCACGGTCTTCATCATCGACAACGATGACGAGCTTGCCGTTGCGAATATCTGCCAGTGCAGATTCAATCGTGTCAAACTGAGGTGCAGACATAGCATTTTGCTGTTAAATGATAACGCTGAGCAAAAGTGCAGTGGCGTTATCGTGTTGATGATACTGAAAAAACAAGATTATGCCATTGTGCGATTCCAAGAAATCAGAGTTACACTCTTTTTTTGAACAAGGTAAAGTTATGCAATTTTCAAGATGCTAAATGCGGCACGCTAAGTGCCAAAAATGGCGCGTCCGATTCGGCAATCCAAGCAGCGTAAGGCATCACAATATGCAGTTTTCAATTCAAGCAAGCCTTGTTCGAGCGCCGCAGATTTAATGCGATACGCTTCGCCTAAGCTTTCGTGCAAAGTTTGCTTTGCAACTTCGCTGGTTAGGGCTTTGGGATACTCGGCATAAAGCGTGCGAACCCGAGACAAGAGATGTGAATTGCCCTCATGTTCAGCATAGAGTGCAAGCACAGGCAAAAGCGTATTGATAACAAGTTCAGTTGCGCGTGTTTTCCCAACAAGTGTTTTGATAGGCTTCAGAGTGCGTGTCCCAAAGCGATAGCGATGTTGCCAGTAATCTGATGCATCTGCAATAAAAAGCTCTTGCAACTGCGCAATACTTCTGGAAGTTGAAACCGATGATGAAAGCACTTGCAGGGCTTGATGTAAAAAACCATGCGCTAAATTTTTAGAGAGAATTTCTGCAAGTCCAGCTATACGCAATGTCGGGAAATTCTGTGGGCGAAGCCGAAAGAAGATCCATACAGGTCTGTCCAGCGGTGCGCGTGTGGCAAAGGGAGTGGTAGCAAAGCGTTGAGAGAGGTCTTGGATGTAGGTAGTGGTCTCTGCGTCATCTGACTGCTGTGGCAAAAGTGAAGACAGCGAAAAGTAAATAGCTTCCAGCATGCGCCGTCGCTCAGCAAAGCTCAAGGTTTTGAGGTAGTCGAGTTCAGAGAAAGAGACGAGGCGAGAGAGGGCTTCAAAGGCGGTTGTGTTCTCACTGTAGCCGAGGGCTCGCATTAAGCCTTGATAGATAAGCTCATCATAGCCTGCCAGTGTGTGTGTAACAAGGGCTTGAGCAAAGCGCTCAACTTTTTTCTTAAAGCGCTGTTCTGAAAGTGTCTGTAGCCACTCAATTTTGAGACGATCATCAATCTTGAGTGCTGTGGGGAAACATGGAATCGTGTGCTGACGATGAAAGGCAGATTCATCTTGAATGCACTTTGCAAGCACGTGGTGAATGGCGTCATTCAAAAAACGGCTTAGCTCTAAAAGGGGAGGCATGTTGGGCAAGCACAAATCGTCTTCAAAAACCGCGTGCAAAATGACATGGTTGTAGCGCGGATTCAAGTGATGTTGATGTTTGAGCCAATCAGATGCACGCGAGTGAATTTCCACAGCGCCAGAGTACTCCATGCCATCGATCAAAATTCGAGCATCAAGAAAATCGGCGCCTTCGTTTGAGTTAAGCCTGCCTGTGGAAAGAATCTGAAGAGGGCGACCGTCGCTAAGCTGCAGAGAATCTAATTGCAAATAAAGGTTTTTCCAGATGTGGCGCACGTATTTCTCAGGAACTTGCATTGCCATCGGCGCGCTGCAGCGATTGAAAAAGTCGGTTCGAACCTGTGCACTATAGATGTGCGGTAGCGTGTATGGGATTCGAACCCATGATTTCCGCCTTGAGAGGGCGCGTCCTAGGCCTCTAGACGAACACGCCAATTTATACTACAAAATTACGCTCATGTCGGCGTTCTTGCAAGTTTGAGCGTTGAGAGACTTGTCTCCATTATAAGATAACAGCCCAGATGCTGAGAGGGCATCGAAGATGCCGACACGAATCATCATCACAGCGATTGCCGCAAGCAGCAGAGACGCAATTTTAGCAATAGCTTTTGCCCCATTTGGACCAATCAGGCGTTCAACCGTGCTTGAGAAATAAAACAGCAAAAAAGCAATAAGAAGATTAAGTATGATGGCCAGCGATGTCATAAGCCAGCCATGTGCTTCGCCAGAGATGAGAATCGTCGTCAGTGAGCCGGGTCCAATGATAAGCGGAATACCAAGAGGTACAACGCCAATGCTGGTAGGGTCAGCAGGCTTTTTGGATTCATCGACGTCGGACGAAGTCAGGTCTTTGACTGCAAGCAAAAGTAAGATGATGCCGCCAGCGATGCGAAAATCCGAGAGCGTGATGCCTAAAAATGCAAAGATGTTTTTGCCGGCAACCATTACGATGAGGGCGATAATCAGCGCGGTCAAAACGGCTTGAATCGTCAGGCGGCGTTTGACTTTTTCGGGTAGAGTTTGTGTAAGGCCGATAAAAAGTGGCAACGTGCCGGGGGCGTCAATAGCAACGAAAAGCGGGATGAAGGTAAGTAAAAACGCCTCGAAAGTGAAGGGATAGGATGAGCCTTCAAGAAGAAAAAAGTCAAGCATTTGCCAGTGCGACTTTTTGCAGATGTTGAAGCATCAATGCATTGAATCGCTCAGGCTGTTCAAGGTTAGGTAAATGCCCAGCTTGGGGAATAATTTCCAGTTGCGCGTTAGGAATGCGCTCAGCAATTGTGCGAACCACTTCAGGCGGTGTCAGTACATCTTCTTCGCCGACAACAACTAGTGTAGGACAACGTATTGCAGAAAGATGCACGCTCGAATCAGGACGGTGAGCCATAGCTTTGAGCTGCTCAATAACTGATGCGACACGATGACGCTCAATGATAACCGAGAGAAAGCCTGCAAGTTCAGGTTCGTTCGCATGTGTGGTATCTCCAAGCATTTTAGGAATCATACGAGCTTTGGCTTCGGAAATGCCGCGCGCTTTCAGCGCCTCGATAAACTCAAAGCGTTTTTCTCGTGCTTCATCTGTATCCGCCTCAGCGCGTGTGTCGCAAAGCATCATGGAAGAAACCATGTGAGGATAGCGACGCTCAAAAGCAAAAGCGTGATAGCCACCCATAGAGACACCAATGAGAGTGACGGACGTGAATCCGAGTTTTGTGACAAGCTCATGCACCGATTCTGCATACTGACGCATGGTCCAATCTGTGCGTGGTTCTGAGCCTTCAATGCCATAAACATTTGGCGCAATCACGCTATACCCAGCCTCTTGGAGCACGCCAAGCTGCGGGCGCCACATTTCACTTGAGAGTGGAAAAGCATGAAGCAAGACAACCACATGGTCACTTTGGCGATGAGGTTTTTCAAGATGATGACCAAGAAACGACAACATAAGATTAATAAAAGTTTTGAGTGATGGCTTTTCAACGATTCAGTTAGGGTGATTGCTTCGGTGCGTTTTGGCATCGCGCAAAATCGAGTTTGCTTCACGCAAAAGGCGTTCGGCTTCAGTTTTGGCAGCGCGCACGATGTCTTCAGCACGTTGTTTGGCTTCGTTTTCAATATCAGCGGGCGGCTCTACACCTTCTTTCGGTGGAATCGTGTTGGGAACAGGTATCTCACGCACTGGCATCATTTCAGCGATTGGGCTCTCTTGCAGGCTTTCATCTAAGCGACGAAAGAGTGCGCGACGCATATCTTCACCACGACGCGGCGCAAAGAGCATGCCTAACGCCGTGCCAATTGCGGCACCCAGCAGCGTACCAATAAAGAGACCTTTGTAATAGTTATCCTTTTGCATAGCCATAAAAAAGTAGAGTTAATTGAAGTAACTAATTGGTTGCAGATTGTGACTGCGACACAGCTTTGTAGCCCATGGATTCAATTGTTGCAATCAAATCTTTTTCACTAACTTTTGAGGCATCGAATTCAATGATAGCGCACTTGTTGGCAGTGCTGGCTTCAACCGACTTGACCCCTTCTAGTTTTACAAGTTTAGTCTGAATAGACTCTTCACAACTTGAGCAGACCATACCGTCGATAGCAAAGTTCACTTTTTGAATTTTGGCTTGAGGAGGCTCGGCTTTTTGTGCACCGCAACCCATCACAACAAGTGAAAGCAGGAAAGAAAAGAGAAGTGTACGCATATGAACTCCTAGGTTTAGCGTTGAAAGTATAAGCACAAATTTACTTTTTTTGTTTGAACTTTCCAGTTTTTTTCTCTGTGAGTTCCTCAAGACTCTCAATGACAGCATCGTGCAGCTGGCGACGCACTGCGCGGATTTTGTTGTTTGCAGAAGTTGGATAGACACGATTTGTCAGGAAGACCACGCAGAGATTGCGTGTAGGATCGACCCAGACACTTGTGCCAGTAAAGCCAAGATGCCCATAGCTTTGCATTGAAAAGTATTTGCCAGTTGAGGCTTTCTCGCCAGCATCACGCACATCCCAGCCTAAGGCGCGCACGCGGTGCACACTGTCGCGCGTCGTGAAAAGCTGCACTGTCTCAGGCTTAATAAAAGTTTTGCCATAAAGTGAGCCGCCGTGCATAAGCATCTTCATGATGGTCAAAATGTCTGAAGCCGTTGAGAAAAGTCCAGCGTGTCCAGCAACACCACCAAAAAGTGCAGAAGTTGGATCATGCACAAGTGGACGCTTGAAAGAGAGTTTCCATGTACAATCAATTTCAGTGGGGGCAATACGGTAGAGCACGCTGTCAGGTGGGTTGAAGAATGTGTTTTGCAAGCCAAGTGGACGCACAAATGTTTCATGGAAATACTCATCTAATCGCTTGTGCGTGATACGCCGAACGATTTCACCTAACAAAATGAAGTTGAGGTCGCTGTAGATTGTGCTATCGCCAGTGCGTCTGATGAGTGTATCGTTAAAGATGTGTTTGAGTGCTGAGTCGGCGTTAGGGCAGAATTGGCTGTATCGGCGGAAGGCAATTAAGCCTGAATCGTGAATCAAGAGATTACGCAGCAGAATATGCTCTTTACCATGGTTTGCAAATTCAGGAATAAACTTTGCAACAGGATCAGTAAGTGAGAGTTGACCGTCATCGTAAAGGCGCATCACACATAAGGTCGTGGCTAATACTTTTGTCACAGAGGCAAGGTCATAAATCGTATTGGTATCAGTACGTGCGGAAAGTGTATCGTAAGTGAGATGCCCAAAGGCTTCATGGAAGACAAGGCGGTCGTTTTGCATCACGGCTACAACTGCAGAAGGGAAGGCACTGTCTTTGATAGCATCACTAATCACGCGGCGCACTTTTTCAAAGGATTTTGGCGGAGCACTTAGCGGCGCTGCAGCCATACTGAACAGTGCAACAAGTAAGATAAGAACGCTAGCGGAGATGAAGGCAGGCATATTTGAGCAAACACTATGAGATTTAATAATGACTTTACAATTGGTTTGTAGATTCGCTGGCAAAACGCGGCCCTACAAAACTACACATATCTTTATCCATGACGAAATATCTGCTCATTGTACTTACACTGTGCTTGTGCTCGCAAGCTACATTTGCTCAAGTCGATTCTTCTCTCTTTCAAGGTCTGAGCTTAGAAGATTTACAAAACCTGCAGGTTGTCTCGGTAACACGCTCAGCGCAAAAGTCCAGCGATGCGCCTGCTACGGTGCGCATCATTACAGCAGAGCAGATTCGTTTGCGTGCCTATCAATCGCTCTTAGATGTTTTGATGGATCAGCCAGACTACAAAATCGAGACCAACAACGACCCACGCTGGCAACACGATGTGCAAGTGCGCGGCGTTTTTGGAATGGATAAATTCATCATTCTGCTCGACGGTGTGCGCATCTCCTCGCCAACGAACGACATCATTCCCGTGATGGAAAATTACCCAGTGCATCTGGCTAAGCAAATTGAAATCGTCTATGGTCCGGCATCGGCGGTCTATGGTGCAGACGCGCTCTCAGGTGTCATTAACATCGTAACACGCAAAGCAGAAGGTAGCTTTTTGACCGGTTCAGCACAAGGTGGAATGTTTAACACCTACATCGGCAACCTGTCTGCAGGCACAAAGCTCGGTGAAATTGCTAACTTTTCTATTTCGGCGCAGTATTTCTATGACCAGCAACCTCTGCTTGATGCAGTTAAAAATTTTCGCGTCGGTAATGAGGGCATTGAAGATTTTTTGCGCAACAACCGCTTCCCAACTGACTTAGGATTTCCACAGAGTTCGACGCAGCCCCTTTCTACAAACATTGAGTTTCCACTCTCGGCTTATGCGCTGCATGCGACACTGGAGATTGGTGAGCCAAGTAATAATGTGCGCCTTAATTTTTTCCGAAACAGTTCATTTAACCCATCTACGACCGCAAATCGCCCAAACAACGCGGTCTACAACCGCGATTCTTTCTTCGGACATAACATCACGATGGCAAATGTAACAGCAACTGAATATCTGACCAACAACTTGGTAAATACAGGATTTTTGATTTATAGCCAGTATGATTTGGATAACCGCACGAACTTTCGCAATGCCTACACGGGCATGAACACCGCGTATCTTTTTCACATGGGCGCATGTTCAAAGTAGAAGATCTCCTCTCATGGACAGCCAGCAATGAACTGACACTTTCAGGCGGCATCACCTACGAAGACTTTTTTGCGATTCCACGCGGACACGATTTACAAGCACCTTACAGCGGTAAGCTCGATGAGCAGCCTGTTATCGTGAACAGCATTGGGCTACCGGGTGCTCCAAATGGTGTACCAGCACGAATCTTTCGTGTTAGTTATCAAAACTTCGGCGGTTTTGTCAATATTCAGTATGCACCAATTTCATCACTCATTTTTACACTCGGTACACGGCTCGATAGAGACTCTCGCTTTGATTTGATTATAAGTCCGCGTTTAGGTATCGTCTTCCGCCCCACGGAACGCTTGACCTTCAAAGCCCTGTATGGACAAGCCTTTCTTGCGCCGTCGCCCCTTTCAGCCTACGATGAGTTTGGCACCTTCTTCAATGCGGGTGGAGCGACCATTTCTGCGTTCTTCCGTCTTGCAAATCCGAACTTGGGACCGCAGCGGATTCAAACGTTTGAAGGCAGTGCACGTCTTGGTATTACCAGCGACTTGAGCATTACACTGAACGGCTACTACAACTTGCTCAATGGTCTATTTAGCCAAGTAGCTGCTGTACCAAGCGAACTCTATGAAGGCAATCCCAACACACCAAGTCC
>NSLH01000025.1 GCA_002763895.1 [Chlorobium] sp. 445 | reverse complement strand
CAGAAGTTGCTATCTGCTTCGAAAAGAAGAAGTATTTAGAGGCACAGCGCATCACTGAGAATATCCTCAAACGCTGTCGGCGGCATGCATCAGAAGCCTTTCTGCAAAACGAGAAGAGACTAATTGATTTTTACAGAAAATTTGTGTGCCTTGTGCAGGAGTTGGAGCACATACCCAAAAAAAGAGTACAGCTCGGCAGGCTCAAACAAAAAATTTGAAGCGTTTGTGAACGAGCAGCCCCACCGTCAGGATGTGCTGCCCGTCGTGTGGCTAAAACAGAAACTGAGAGACTACAGCAGTAGCGATTGATTGAATTCTGGCTTAGGCTCTTACTTGCATTGCGTTTAGGCGTAGAAAGCAACAAGACGGTTTTGATGCGCACGCTCAAGGCTGAATAAATCCTGTCTTAAAGGAAAATGAGCATGCAACCCGATGTGTGCTTAGCCAATACCGATCGATAAGCCATCGCTGACTGGCGAAGAGCCGTTCACATTGCCTTCACGCAGCGTAGGCTTGTTGGAAATATGTCGCACTGGCAACCTGCGGCTCACGGGGCTTTGCGGGACAAACCACTGCTCGATTCGATACGCATCAAGTAGCAACTGTTTGTCGATGCCGACCTTAGCGCGTACCTCGCCTAAGGGCATATCTAACATGGGGCGAAAATCGATCTTGTAAATTTCTTTGCAGGGAGATTTGATACCACACTCCACGCCTAAATCAAAAATTTTAAGGTCGTTGTCATCGAAGCGGTATTCTTTTGGATAAAGATGCTGGGTTGCAAACTTGAAGAAGTTGTGTTGCCATGAGGAAAGATGCTTGCTTGTGCCCATCGTAAAGCCAATGACAAAGGCTTCATCTTGGGCAAGCAATCCTCTGCCTAAAAGCACATGAACACAGTCGTGCCCGAAGAGGTCAATTGCGCCAGTTAAAGCAAATGGACTTTTCGGATTTTCTAATGCTCTGACAATCCAGTTAATCTCGCTTTGTGAGTAACCAGGAAGCGAGTCGTAGACTTCACGCAGTGTAAGGTCATCGTTGTTCAGCCCAGGGTTCCATTCCATCCAGTGCATATTAGCCTCCTTAGAAATTAAGGCAATTTTAGATTTCTTGTGCTTGGTACAAGATCAAATTTAGGAAAGTTGGAGATAAACTTCAAACGCTAAAGATAGGAAAAAGTGCGAGGTGTAGTCAAAAATTGATAAAAAATCGCGTTTTCTGCATAAAAACGCACTTTTTTGCATATTTATGCATCCGAGACCTCGTCAATTTGAGTGGGTAAAAAGGATGCTTGTATAACTAACTGGTAATAAGAAGGCAGGTTAAATTTTTAAGGTTTTTTTGAAGATTTTGAAGGCTTTTTTTGCAGGTATTGGCAAAGTCAAGGCTTAATCGCGCTGGCGTGGGTCTAAGGCATCGCGGACGCCATCACCGACAAGGTTGAAGCAGACGACGGTCAAGACGATAGCAAGACCGGGAAAAGTGGAAATCCACCAGTGGCTAAGAAGATTATCGCGCCCTTCGCTGATGATGTTGCCCCAGCTGGGCGTCGGCGGCTGAACCCCTAAGCCTAGAAAGGACAGAGCGGCTTCAACTAAAATGATATTGCCAATGCTAAGCGTAGCTGCCACAATGACAGGCGTGAGAGCGTTCGGCACAAGATGTCCAAAAATGATGCGCAAATCTGAAAAACCTAAGGCTTTGCAGGCTTGCACAAAATCTTGCTCTTTAAGTGAAAGCGCTTGACTGCGCACAATGCGTGAGACATTCATCCAGCCTGTAAGTGAAATCGTAAGTACCACAAGGAAAATGGAGTTACCGAAGAGTGCAATCACAATCAAAATCAGAAAGATGCGTGGAAAAGCAATCAGCACATCCACTGTGCGCATGATGAGATTATCGACAAACCCGCCAAAATAGCCTGCGGTGATACCTAAAACCGTACCAATCGTGATGGAAATCAGGACGACAAGAAACCCGATCGAGAGTGAGATGCGTGAGCCATAAATGACGCGGCTAAAAATATCGCGCCCATATTGGTCGGTGCCAAGCAGATAAAATTTTTGAGCACAAAATTGCCGTCGGCAAAGTCAAGGCGTGGCAGTTCGCGGGTGCGAAAGTCCTGCTGCAAGAAGACTTTTTCGCCCTCTACACGAAAGTCTGTAACGAAAATTTTTTGCTCGGTTTCGCCGCGCAAGCGTAGCCACCAATTTTGCTCTATAAGCGCGTTAGCCAGCTGCGCAGTCAAAGTAGACTCTTCACGCAAAGGAATCGAGAAGGATTTTTGCGCACGAAGTTTCAGAGCAGTAAGCGTCGAGAGCGGGGGCTGAAACGCCGTGACGGTAAAATCTTGCTGGTCGTTAGGCTCGAATGGAGCAAGAAATGGCGCAAGCAGTGCCACAGAATACAAGGCACCTGTAATCAGCAGTGCGACGACAGCAACTGTGCGCTTGCGAAACGATCGCCACGCCAGTTGCCACAAACTCAAGCTGCTGCGCCGCAGAGGTCCTTCTGCAAGAGCTTTTCGGTACTGACGATATGCAAAAAAATAAGCGCCGACGATGCCAAAAATCAGGTACAGCGATCCGACCCAAAACTCAAGGATGTCCGTTGTAAAAATCTCAACAAAATCATGCGCAGAAATGAGCAGTAGAAACAACGAAAGCACAAGCGATTTTAAGCCACCGACAAAAAGCGGGAACCGAAACACAATGAGTGCTAAAAAATAAGCGCAACGCCTAACCATAGCGCACCAGAAAACCATTTGCCTAAACGCAGTAAGCCAAAGCCTGGAATGAGGCGATCTAGAGCTGAGGGCTGAAAGTGAGCGTGAGCGTCTGGAGAGGCAACGCTCGCTGTGCTTTCAACTGAAAGTGAGGACGATGGCGTATTCGTTGTCTGTTCAGGCATAGCAAAACTAATTTCAGAAAGATAAGAAAAGCATGTAGATTCGCACTCGGTTACCTTTATCAAGCCAAACTGCTTTTCTTATGCGAAAGTTAACGCTCATCTTACTTCTTCTATCACTTGCCGTTCAAACTGGTTTTGGGCAGCGCGTAGCTAAGGGCAATAAGACAGCGCGCAAAAAAATTGAGTTTATCGAATATGACTTGCCAAACGGTTTGCATGTGATTTTGCATCAAGATCGCTCACTGCCTGTTGTGGCAACGTATGTACTCTACCATGTCGGCAGCAAAAATGAACGACCTGACCGCACAGGCTTTGCGCATTTCTTTGAACATCTAATGTTTGAAGGCACTGAGAACATTAAGCGTGGACAAATTGATAAGCTGATTTCAGGTGCAGGTGGAAATCTCAATGCATCGACCTCGTTTGACCGTACGGACTACTTTTTCAATTTGCCGTCTAATCAGCTCAAACTTGCCTTGTGGATTGAATCGGAACGCATGATGCACGCTAAGATTGATAGCATCGGTGTCGAAACACAGCGCCAAGTGGTTAAAGAAGAGCGCCGCTTGCGCTATGAAAATCAGCCTTACGGTACGGTCTTCTTCAATATGGCAGCAAATGTATTTGAGGGCACACCGTATTCTTGGACGCCTATCGGCGAAGCGCAGTACATCGACCAAGCCTCTATTGAAGAGTTTCGTAACTTCTACAAGCAGTACTATGTCCCAAATAATGCAACGCTAGCCATTGCAGGGGATTTCGATATTGAAGAAACCAAAAAGTTAGTTGAAGCCTACTTTGGTCCCATTCCGCGTGGTAAAGATATTGAGCGACCTAAAATCAACTTTACGCTGCAAGATGCTCCAAAGTATAAAGAAGTGGTAATGGATAACACGCCGCTGCCTGCAACCATTCACGCATGGCGCGCAACCACACAGCGCGATAAGGATGCCTACGCAATAGAGATGCTAAGCTCAATTCTGGCGAATGGAAAAAGCTCACGCCTCTACAAACGCATGGTGGAAGATGAACAAGTAGCCGTGCAGACATCGGTCTTCCCCTTCCTGCAAGAAGATGCAGGGATGATTGCTGTCATTGCAATCGGCAATAGCGGCGTAGAAATCCAAACAATGGATAAAATCATTGACGAAGAAATCAAGAAAATTGCAGACAAAGGCATCACGGCAGAAGAACTCGAGAAAGCCAAAAACCAAAAAGAATCCGAAACCGCTAATGCCTTTGGCTCCATGTTTAGTCGCGCAGTGAATCTGGCTAACTACTATTGCTTCCACGGCAATACAAATCTCATCAATACAGAGCTCGATGAGTATTTGAAGCTAACCCGCCAAGATATTCAGCGCGTTGCAAGAAAATATCTCAGCGAGAAGAATCGAACAGTGATACACTATCCAACCCCTGACAAAAAGAAAAATCAATAGTCAAGCATAAAGCTAAACCCAAAATTTGAACACAGCATGCAAAAGTATCTCTGGGCTTTCATCGCACTTTTTTTGCAAGCCAAGTAGCCTTAGCTCAAGTTGATCGCACCAAAAAGCCTGAAGCAGGTCCAGCGCCAAGTGCATCATTCCCAGATTTTAGTCAAGTCACGCTCTCAAATGGCTTGAAAGTCTTCATCATTGAATCAGACCGTAAGCCAACTGTAAGCTTTCGGTTGCTCGTGAAGGTGGGCAATTCGGCAGATGGCGAAAAAGTCGGACTGGCAGATTTTACCGCAGAACTCTTGGGCAGAGGATCACCAAAACGCAAAGCCTCTGACTTTGCCAGAGAAGCAGATAAAATTGGGGCAAGTTACAATGCAAGTGCAGGAGATGATGCAACCTCGCTCTTCATTTCAGGGCTCACAAAATACACCGACAAGCTGCTTGACTTGCTCTCTGATGCAGTGCTGAACCCAACTTTCCCAAAAGAGCAACTTGAGATTCTGCGTAAGCAAGCCCTCTCCAGCATCACCTTAGGGAAGAAAACAGCGGGTACGCTTGCAGCAAACTTGCAGCGCAAAGTGCTCTTCGGTGAGCATCCTTATGGCAAATTTCAAACTGAAGAGAGTGTCAATGCCATCACCGTCGAAGATGTCAAAGCCTTCTACGATGCACATTATTTTGCTAACAATGCAACAATAGCTGTGGTCGGCGACATCAAAGCAAATGAAATTGTCAAAAAGTTGGAGAAGTATTTTGGGAAGTGGAAACAGGGCTCACCACCGAGGGTAACGGCAAGTGAGTTACCTGACCTCAGCAGCAAGGTCATTCACTTGGTAGACTTACCCGGCTCGGTGCAGTCTAATATCCGTGTAGGATACCGCAGTGTGTCGCGTAGTAATCCCGACCTGGTCGAATTCAGAGTAGTCGAATCAGTACTCGGGGGCGGTTTTTCAGGGCGACTTTTTCAAAACCTGCGTGAAAAACATGGTTGGACCTATGGTGCCTATGCCAGCGGCTCGTATCTGCGGCAACTCGGATATTTTTCAGCCAACACCGAAGTGCGCAATGCCGTAACCGATTCTGCGATTGTAGAAATTCTGGCCGAAATGCGCCGCATCAAGTCGGAGATGATTCCAGAAGAAGAATTAAAATTGCAACGTGAGTATCTCTCAGGGAACTACCTTTTGAGCCTTGAGCGTACCGAACTGAATGCCACGCGACTTCAAGACATTGAGTTCTACGGCTTGCCTGCAGACTATTACAAAACCTACGCACAAAAAATAAGCCGCGTAACACCTGAGAAAGCGCTGGAACTTGCAAAGAAGTATATCGAGACCGATAACCTTGCGATTGTGGTCGTCGGCGATGCCAAAGAAATCAAACCAGCGCTTGAAAAAATTGCAAAAGTGCGCGTCTATGATACTGACCTCAAGCCTGCCATTTCACTCACGCTGGACCTGACAGGTGAAGAACTGCTCAAGAAGCACATTGAAGCTATGGGTGGCGAGAGTGCCGTAAAGAAAATCAAGGACCGGGTAACAGAAGGCAAGGTGAGTATCTTCGCTGGTCCGCAAACGATTGAAGGCACTTTCAAGCGCACAGAAAAACTTCCAAACAAGCAGATCTTCATTATTACCACGCCGCTCTTTTCGCAAGAAGTCTACAACGACGGAAAGAAAGTGGTGCAAAGTGGAATGCAAGGTACGCGAGAGCTCTCGGGGGAAGAACTCAAAAAAGCTCTCGATGAGGCGCAGTTCAATGCACTCTATCGTACTGCTGAACTTGGCTACAAGCTCACGGCAAAAGAAAAAAAGATGATGAAGGGCAGACCCGTTTATGTCGCCGAACTAGAACGCCCCACAGGCGACAAAGCTACGCTCATTTTCGATGCCGAAGACTTCATGCTGATTTCCGAGACAAGGCGGCAGAACACCCCGCAAGGCGAGATAGAGGTAACGACGACCTATTCTGACTTTAAGATGGTCGACGGTATCATGGAGCCCTTTAAAATCGTGCAATCGCTGGGTATGGCAGATGTGCAACTCACGGTAAGCTCAATCAAGCATAACACAAGTATTGCCGATGAAGAGTTTGTCAAGAAATAAGTCTTGACTTCTTCAGAGAGAAGAACATCATGTTGTGCCATCAAGTGTGGAAAGTAACTGACTCAGTCTTCAGAGTTAGTACTTGACCTTCGGTGGCTTGCCAGCAAGGAAGCGTTGATAGAGTGAGTTTCGGCGCAGCTTGTACTCAGGCTGAAGGATTGCAAATTCTTTGAGGTTTTGCCAGCGACTACCGACAAGATGCGCGCCGCGCTGCAGTCCTTCAAATTCAAAGCCTAACTTTTCTATCACACGCAAACTGGCATGGTTATCTGGTGCAGCAGCAGCAGAGACTCGATAGAGATTCATATCCGTAAAGAGGTATTCCAAGAGTAGGAGCGCAGATTCAGTAGCATAGCCTTTTCCCTGATGCGCGCTAGCAATCCAATAGCCGATTGCAGTTTTGAAGTTCGCCCAGTCAATAGGGTGGGTACTGACGGCACCAATCAGTTCATCATTCTCACGCAGAAACGTGCAAAAAGTCAGTGATTTGTTTTCGCGCATCTCCTGTGTTGCCAGTTCAATGAAGCGCTGCTCACCTGCAAGGCTCACTTTGTGTTGTGCCCAAGGCATCCACGGACGCAGGGTATCAAGCGATTGATTGATAGCTTCGGCGAGCGGCGCAGCATCGCGCAATTCGACTGGGCGAATATAGAGCCGATGCCCTTCAATTCTCATCTCAAGTGATATGATAGATTAAGGTAAAAGACTGTCACGCTAAACAGAGCATAGCACCGTGAAAATGCATCGTGAGAAGTGAGAACATAAAAATTGCCATGTGATACAGGATAACTTGCTATCTAAGGATGAACGGCTAATAGAAACGAACACGAAAGCAAGGTCGCACATTTAGGAAGTTACTGACAGGTGAGTCGACTGGCTCAAGAATTCTGAAGCGACTTGCGCAACTTCATCAACCGTGATAAGTGACATACATTCTTTCGTGCCCAGTGGGCAAACCTCTGACAAGCAATACTTGCAAGCAACGTCTTTACGCAGAACCCGAACACGTACGGAGGGTTGAATCCAAAAATTTTCGCGGTCGACTGCACTCATCAAGACCAGCATGGGCGTCTCTGTACAATTGCCGATGTGCATCGGACCTGTATCTAATGTGATAAAAAGATTGGAAAGCTCAATAAACTCCTTAAGTTGATGAATGGTCGTTTTGCCAATCAGCGAGAAGACACGTCCCGAAAAGGCAAGCCCTTTGAGAATCGGTTCCACTTGCTCACGCTCACGCTCTGCACCTGTAAAGACAAGTTTGAGTGAAGGGTGCATCAAAAGGCGCTTGCTAAGCTCTATCCAACGCTCCGTAAACCACTGCTTCGATGACCAATTGCTGCCTTGATGAATGACAACAATTTTTTCAGAATCATCTTGTTTGATGGACTGCATAAGCTGCAGAGCGTCGCGCTTATCTTGTTCTGAAGTCGGTAGCCAGAGACGCCGAGACGTAACATGTAAGCCCAGAAATGGCAGAAGAGAAAGATTGCGCTCAACAAGGTTGAGGTTCTGGCGGTAAGGAACAGGAATGTTATTAAAGAACCCACGCCGATTTTGATCAATCCCTAAGCGGTATCGGGCGCGTGTAAGGTAGGCGATTGTAGGATATTTGAGTGCGGCGCATGTCGCATCTAAGATGGCTAAATCATATCTTTGCTGGCGAATTTCTAAAAGCAACTTAAAAAGTGGCAGCAGTTTGCGCTCGCCTTTGCCCCAATACCAAGTTTTATCAATGTAGAAGCGCTGAATCTGCGGAATGTTTTTATAGACTTCGTAGCCAACGGAATTGACCAGCATATCAAGTTGCAAATGTCCAAGATGCTCAACAATGACTTTAAGTGCAGGTGTGAAGACCATATTATCGCCCAACTGTTGAAGAGCAATGATGAGAACTTTCTTTATCTCTCCTGAGGCGATGCGCGATGATAAAAAATCTGGACGTAGCATCTCTGGGCGACGTGGCGCCAAGAGACTGCCAGTTGAAGCAATAAAATTGTAGAGTCGTTGCATAAACAAGTTTAAGAAGAATAGGGAAGTCTCTGCAATTGCCTTTGCAATCCGTATGCTTTTGGTATATTCAGCCGAACTGAACGCATAACTATGCCATTCAAATTCTTGTACTTCACCGTGCTGTGTCTTGCCGTGCCACTGCTGGCTTATACACAGCCAACTGAGAAGCAAAACCCGTGTAAGGATTCACTTTTGCTTAAGTTAAAAAAAATACCGCAAGTAAGTTTGAATATGGCAGAGCGCAAATATCTTGAGCAAAAAGAAAAAGAGTGCGCTGAATTTGCAAAAAGCCAGACCTTACAAAAAGACACGGCAGTGGCACAGACACCTGAATCAGATGCGGCGGCGGCAGGAGAAGCTGAGACTAAAAGACAGGTCGGAGGCAGCCTGAAGCCTGTGCCAGAAGAAGAAATAAGTGCTCACGAGGCACTATCGATAGCCCCAGTGCAAAAAGATACCAGTGCGACCATGCACTCTGAAATGGAGCCATGGCTCACAGCGCGTAATGCTGGCATTGTAGCGTTTATTGCTGCTGCAATTGCTGGTATCGTGATAGCGCTCGGCAGTGTAACACCATCACCATTTTAGCTGTATGTCCATTAGCCATCAGTCAAACTTGCATTCATCTAAACTGTGAGGAACACGACAATGAGCTACAAGTTTAACAAGAAAGACTATAAGAAAATCGCCAAAGCGTTGGATGCCAAAGAGCCAATTGTAGAGCACAACCACGCCCGCATAGAGATTGAAGACCTTATCAGCAGGCGCAAGGTGTCTTTGGAAATTTATCCTGAACTGGAAATCGGGGATGAGGTTGGCAATTTAGTGCAAGCCTTCACACCGCTTGGGCTGTTGCAATTGCATTTCTGCACAGACTACATCGTCAGCGAAGAATTAGGAGAAGTCATTTTGTTTGCAGAGAACGGTAGTAAAATCTCAGGCTTCGTCATTGGCAAAGATGCTGGTATCACATTCTATGCTAATGTTAATAAATCACTGCTCTCCAAAGATCCCTTTAAGCTCTCTGGTGAAGTGATTGGCTGCGCTATGCAACTGGCACTTACTGAACATAAACTGGCAGAAATCAAATAACAGCAAAAGAGCAGGTGATTATCCTCAGCAATACGACACGCCAACCGCTTCCCAAAAAAAGACTAGCTCATGCAATTGAACTTGTGCTGCGCTATGAAAAGCACCGCGCAGAAAGGATTTCGGCGGTCTATTGCGGTGATAAACTTATCAAAAAGATAAACCAGACTTACTTGCAGCATGACTACGCTACTGACACCATTTCCTTTCGACTTAACAGCGGTAAAACCATTGAAGGTGAGTTCTACATCTCACTCGATACCGTGCGCCGAAATGCCTGTCGCTACAAGCAAAGCTTTGTTACTGAACTGCTGCGTGTAACGATTCATTCTACGCTGCATCTGATTGGGTATGACGATGAAACCGATGCGCAGCGAGAGATTATGACCAAAAAAGAAGACCGCTACCTTTGGCTACTTGAGCATGCAAACAAGCAAAACTTAGCGCAAGCACAAGTAAAATGACGCAACATCTTTCAAAGTGAAAGAGCTTTGTTGTGCCCCCTCTTAGAAATCTTCTCAATGTGAGAAAGTAGAAGCGCAAATTTTTATGTAGAAAATAACCGCCTGTAGACCCTTGATTTTACTTGCCTCAAGAGACGGCCATATCATCAAGCATCAATGAAAAACTGGCATTGAAGTTGACTTAACGATGTGTGAAAAAATTCTAAAACCCAAACCACACATCTTTATGTCGACACGGCAGAGTCTAGCAGCAGGAGCACAAACCATTGCAGAAGAAGTCAAGATCGCGCTGCAAACAAAACCACGATTAACAAAACAGCTTCATGAACAAGAACTAGCACATCCAAACGCTGAGCTTAAACTAGCCAAAGAAAACGATGAGGATACAGTTTGGAAAACCTTGCTTGGCAATAGTATTGAGACACCCGAAGAAGTGCATCGCATTTGGGGCGAAGACTTAGAGACAATGAAACAGCTTGAGCAAGAGTTCAATATTCGTATCAATCCGTATTATGCGTCGCTCATCCAAGAAAAGGACGACCCGATATACAAGCAGGTTGTACCCAGCAAAAATGAGCTTATCAAAGGCTGCTGCGTAGACGATCCGCTCAATGAAGAGCGAGATTCGCCTGTCCCAAGCATCACGCATCGCTATCCTGACCGCGTGCTGTTCCTTGTGGCTCACGAATGCGCAATCTATTGTCGATTCTGCACGCGCAAACGCAAGGTCTCAGATGCTTCAAAAATTAGTCTCAAATACCTTCAAGCTGGAATGGACTACATCAGAGAGCATAAAGAAATTCGCGACATTGTGCTCTCAGGCGGCGACCCACTCACACTCTCCGACCGCCGCATTGAGTTTATTCTCAAATCACTTAGGGAAATTCCACATGTCGAGATTATTCGCATCGGCACGAAAATCCCTTGTGTCTTACCGCAGCGTATTACCAAAAAATTGGTGAACATCATCAAGAAGTATCACCCTATTTATGTCAATACGCACTTTAATCATCCGCGCGAGCTCACACCAGAAGCTAAACTAGCGTGCGAAAGACTTGTTAATGCAGGCGTCCCCGTCGGGAATCAATGTGTGCTGCTCAAAGGCGTCAATGACGACCCCGAAACCATGAAAGCCTTGATGAAAGGGCTACTCAAAATGCGTGTGCGCCCATACTACATTTACCAAGCCGATATCGTGCGCGGCACAGAACATTTCCGAACCAAGGTCGAAAAAGGGCTAGAGATCATTCAAGCCTTACGCGGGCATATTTCAGGACTGGGCGTACCGCACTTCGTGATTGATTCGCCCGGTGGCGGCGGCAAAATCCCGCTGCTGCCGCACTACATCCAAAAAATGGATGATAAAGAAGTGGTGATGAAGAACTACAAAGGCGAAACGTATATCTATCCCCAAGTGCAAGACGATCTTGCGTTGCCCTATCCACTCGAGATAGCAAGTCAGAATGGGCACCCAAACACTCACGCAAACTCACATCCACTAAACGAACACAGTCAAGCAAATCGGCATAGTCAGGCAAATGGCTTTAATTTGGGCATGGAAATTCAAGATTATTTCTGAGAATTAAGCGCTGCAACACCGCAAAAAGCATAGACCGTAAAGAACGCCAAGTCATCGCAAAAAAGTAAAGATGCTTCAAGCGCTCTACGGTTTGTCTTTTTGTAGCACAAGTAAAAAACGGGCAAAACAGAGGTGTGAAACTGCATGCGATTTGATAATTTAGGCGCTCAAAAAATGATGAAATGAAAGATGAAATGGGAAACGCAGCAGGCACAGAGTTTGAGCCGTTTTTAGATGATGAAGAAAGTCTGGAAGCCCTAGCGCCAAAGCGCATTGAGATACGTCTGTCCGCCAAACAAGGGCGAGAGCGGATTGATAAATTCTTGACACGCCAAATTGAGAATGCCACGCGAAGTCGTGTGCAAGCTGCCATTGAAGAAGGGCGCGTGCTGGTCAATGGGCAACCTACAAAAGCTAATTACAGGGTTGTGCCCAACGACCATATTGAGGTGATCTTCACGCACCCGCCAGCACCTGAAATGAAGCCCGAAAACATTCCGCTCGACATTGTCTTTGAAGATGAATGGTTGATGGTCATCAACAAGCCTGCAGGAATGGTGGTGCACCCTGCGTTTGGAAATTGGACAGGCACATTGGCAAATGCAGTGCTCTACCACACTGCACGGCTGTCATCACGCCATCAAGATGACCTACGCCCGGGCATTGTGCATCGTTTGGATAAAGACACCTCAGGGCTTATTGTGGTTGCAAAAGATGATGAAACGCACTATGCACTAGCAAAGCAGTTTGCAGCACGCACCACCGAAAAGCGCTATCAAGCCATTGTTTGGGGCGTACCCAAGCTGCAAAGAGGAGTGATCAAAACAAACATCGGGCGCAGCAAGCGCGATAGAAAAATCATGGCAGCTTACCCGTACAACGAAAGTGAAACGGCAGAAGGAAAACCAGCAATCACTGAGTATGAAGTTGTCGAGGACTATGCCTTTTTTTCACTGCTTTCACTGACGTTGCACACAGGGCGTACGCATCAAATCCGCGTGCATCTGCAGCATCTTGGGCATCCGATTCTCTCCGATGCCACATACGGCGGTGCAAGCGTGCGTGCCTTGCCTTTTGCCCGAAGTGAAGCGTTTGTAAAAAACTTATTTGAAGTCTTGCCTCGTCAAGCCTTGCATGCCGCCTATCTAGCTTTCGAGCATCCAAAACACAAAGAAAAGGTTTCTTTCACTGCCCCAATGCCAGCTGATATGGCAAAAGCATTAGAAAAAATCAAACATGTGCATCTATCCTGCGCCGACTAACTTGGCACGGTGTCGTCATATCACGCGTGCTGCGCTGCTGCTATCGTTCTGGAGTTTATATGGCTGCGCATCAGCACCAGCGCTGCAGACATCTGTCTTTGAGATTGCACCGGACGATCGTGCCGTCTATGAGCGCCTGATTACTGAAGCAAATGGTAGCACAAGGCAATTTCAGTCATTTGACCTCACGCCGATAGCCTATCGTGTGGTTTTGCCAAAAGAAGAACCCAGCATGGTGGTAGCGTTTATTCATGGGATTGCCGCACAGTCTGCATTATACTTACCGCTTGGTGATTCTTTGGCAGCACGAGGCATTGCAACTGCGTTGCTGGATTTACGTGGTCATGGACGCTCAGGTGGTGCACGTGGCGATGTCCCTTCGCTTGATGCACTGGTACGCGATGTACGGCTGTTCTTAAATACACTGCGGCGCGACTTTCCAAACAAAAAAATTATTCTTGGCGGTCACAGTCTCGGTGCAGGGCTATCGCTGCGGTTCATCACCGAGTTCAGCGAACGGAAAAATCTCTACAAAGCCCCAGATGGACTGATTTTGATGGCTGGAGGCTTTTTAGGCAATCCGCGTTGCGATAGTCTCGAGCAAGCAAAGCGACGAAAATTTTTGCGCAGAGGCGCGTTTGCAACACTTGACGGATGGAAAATGGCAGCAGCGTTTCCAGCCTCGCTGCTCAATGTCAAGACCTATCCTATAAAACTCATCTTGCCCGAAGATGAGTTAGTCGCAATTGCTGTGCGAGATACATTGCTGACAACGAAATACACCATACAGTTTCTCTTCGCATCATTTCCGACAGACCTTGCACGTGCATACCAATTGGTGAGATGTCCAACGCTGCTGGTCGTTGGCGAACGCGATGAACTCGTACGTGTCTGTGATGCCGATACATCACTGCGGCGCTTAACAAATGCCGAGCAAAAAGAATTGTTCGTGGTTAAAGATGCAAACCACATCAATGTGATTTGGAAATCTGCAGGCGCAATTGCCGATTGGATTAAGCAGAACATCGACCCAAATGTGAATGCTGAGCCCGAGATGCCTAACTAATAAACTCTCGATACTCATTGTCGTCTATCACACTGAACGCATCTTGCACTAAAGCCCTAACACCTTAATTTAGGGCGAATTAGGAGCAGAAGGCGAATTAAGCGAAAACTTAATTGGAATTGTCATCCAGCATTTGACAGGTTTACCGTTCTGAATGGCTGGTGAATAGGAAGACTGCATCACGGCTTCGACAGCAGCTTCTTCAAATGACTCAATGCCTGAACTTTTGAGGACTTGCACCTTCTTTGGCTTACCATCTTTATCAATCAAGACGCGTACCACAACACGACCCTCAAGCCCAGCCTTGCGTGCAATTTCAGGATAAACAGGCTTAACTTGATTGACAAAATGCGGCTCTTTTTCGAGAGCTACGAAGACATCGGGGTCAGGTTCCTCTTTGTCGTCGCGTTCAGCTAACGATAAGTTTTCGCCGCGACCTAATGCACTTGCAGTATAACGATGCGCATCGGCAAGACCTGTGGTATCATCGCCGGTAACCGCACCTTTTTCAATCATTTCTTTAAGTTTTTCTTGTGTTGCAATCGTGCGTGTCGGAGGTGCTTCTTCATCTTTAACACGCTTGATTTCGCCAATGTCAGGTGACTCTGGTGGCTTGATAGCTGCAGGTGGCGGCGGCGGCGGCGCTTTTTCATCCATTGGCGGTGGCGGCGGTAAATCCACAATACTCACCGTACGAGTAACATTAACAACTGCAGTATCTTCATCATCGCCTTCCAGATGAGCTTTGATGAACTTCCAGCTGACATAACTAAAAATCATAAGCAACGCAAACGACGTTGCAATCATTACGCCACGCGCTAAGTAAATGTGCGTATACTTGCGCAGAATGAGTCCGCCATAATAAACATGGCGCAAATTTTCAGTATCTAAATACTCGAGGCGAATAAATCCGCTTGAGGCTGGTGGCTTAGAGTCTGGGTGGCGTGTTGGTTCAGGCTCTGAAATCGCCACGCGATGCAGAGAGGTCTGCTCTTTTTTCAATACTTCTGACATAATTACTCTCCTTTTTACTACTTCGGGCAGTTGCATACCGCAACAGTTTAACTGCACAAACGTAAGAAAACTCCTGCAAATTTTCTTACACGACGCGAAAGATTTTATGAAGAGCGAAAAAAAGACGACAGAGTTACACACACGGGGTAACAGCTTTGTCAAGACAAGAGAGCGGAGGATTGTTCTTGATGAATGTCTCTGAAGAAAAACTTTACGGCGCTTGACATGCTCAATAGGCTTAGACATAACTTGGACGCACAACGTATTCAATTGGGTCGCGGATACCTGCACGCTCGAAGGCCCGCAACCTCAGGGCGCAACTGTCGCAAACACCGCAAGCAATATCACTAGATTGATAGCATGACCACGACAACTCAAAGGGCGCCTCGAGTTCCATGCCACGAATTACAATTTCCCATTTTTTCATCTCTATCACAGGCGTAACAATTTCAATGTGCGTGGTGGGTTTCGTACCTAAGCGAATAACTAAATTGAACGCCTCATAAAATTCTTTGCGGCAGTCAGGATAGCCAGAAGAATCTTCTTCGACAGCGCCAACGAAAATTTTGTTAGCGTGAATCACTTCTGCCCAACTTGTTGCCATGGCTAAAATATTGGCATTGCGGAACGGTACATAACTTGTGGGAATCTCGCGACTGTGCAGATTGGCTGGGCTAACGGGAATGTTCAGATCCGTCAGCGAAGAGCCACCGATTTGGGAAAGATGATGGGCATCAATAACCAAACGCCGCTCAATATGATAATGATCACAAATGTCATGAAAGGCTTTCAGTTCACGCCGCTCTGTGCGCTGACCGTAGTTAAGATGCAGGGCAGCAAGTTCGTAGCCCAAGTGTTTGGCAATTGCGGTCGTCACTAAACTGTCCATTCCACCGCTCAAGAGCACAAGCGCACGCATAATGATTTCTCGTGTTAATTTTCTGTGAAGTTAATCATTTGCGGTAGTTTACAGCAAGATGACCAAATTTTCTAACAGTGAAAACGCAGAGACGAGCTGCAGCACTGCAAGAGAGCACAGACCATGATATATTTGCACCGAATCTAAATGCCCTTAAAGTTGATAAAAATAACAGCGACACTACTGGCACTTCTTGTTCTGTGTTCAAATAGCGTAGCACAGCCACTCAAAGCGAGCGCAAATGAGCCACTGCGGTTGCATCTTGTCTGGCAACTTGATGCGACAGCAGACATAGATATTGCGCTCCGTGAATTGCCGCAGCCAATCGTGAGGCATCTTGTAACCAGCACATTTTTCCCGCTTGCTATGCGGCTCTATCAAGTGCCAGATTTGCCAGCAACAGTCTGTATCTCTTCAGAAACTTTAGCTGCCCTGCATCGCTATGTCTCTCGCCTCAGAGAATTTATTGACCTTAGCAGTAACACAATTGATGCACAGGGCTATCTGAAAAAATATGGCGGAGAAACTGATGCGTGGCTCGATATCTTACTCAAATCATCGACAGAGCTCTCGGCTAAAGAATTAGATATGCTGCTTAATGTCTCTAAGACACAAGAAGCAAACGGCTTCAGTGTTAGTGAAGAAGTCCTAAAACGATTTCCAGAATATGCACGGCTCTTGCCAAACGATATGAAAGTGGGTGCAAGAGTAGGGACTCAAAACCGTGCACTTTATACAGTACGCGATCGCATCCGCATTAAGTTTTTCTACACAATAGCGCACTTTGACATATCGCTGCTCTCCCAAAAATATCAACTACCGCTCTATGCACTGGGGCGAAAACTCACTGACAAAAAAACTGGAGTAGAACAGCAACTCTCGATTGACCTTAGCGACTACTTCACGCGCGACGAAAATAAAACACCTGCAGACCCAACTGACGACACCTACGAACTGGCTCGACCTATCGGGGAAGATGATTGTCAGAGACTGGTCGTGGAAACCTACAAAATGATGGAAATGGTACTCTTTATGCTACGCCAAAGCAGCAGTGCACCAGTACAAATGAGTGTGGCGAAGGGGAAAAGTCTCAAAAAGAGTGAGAGACAAAGAGAGTGGAGACTTGATGTCATCACAACGCCGGCATTTAATGCTCTGATACCGCTGCTAATAGATTCTGACGAGGCAAAAGAAGCCTTGGGAGACGGTGCCGATTTACCTTTGAGAGTAGACGCAAGTGATGATGCCAGAGCGCACATTGCGCGCGCAGTGTACCGTCTGAAAACACTCGTAGGCACTGCGCCAAAAGGATTTGCACCAAACGCCCTGATGATTTCGCAAGCCTCGCTGCCGCTCTATGAAGAAGCCGGGGCGCTGTGGGTACTTGCCCCAAAAGCAGCACTCTCAAAAGCCTTAGGAAAACCTAGTGCACAGATTCAGCCAGCAGAAATTGCAAGTCTTTATCGAGCTGCAGGGTTGCAGCTATGGCTACTCTTTGATGAATCTGACGCTGTTGCGGCTTTGAGAGAACGCTTGCAAAATCAGGCCTGGTTAGAAGCTATTACAGAGTGGTTGAAATCGCTGAGCCGCTATGCGGGCGCGCAAAATCTCTTGACGCTGCGTCTTGACCTTCATCAACTCCTCGATGGCAAGATGCAAACCGCCCTATTTCTTGAGCACTTTTTCAAAGCACTGGGTACAGAAAGTCAAAAGACGCACATCATCACACAAAGACCAAGTGAAGTACTGAACACGAATCGCAACAGCAAGTTAGATAAAGGCGAAAAAGCAAAGCGACTCGAGCAACTTGTGCTGGCAGCTGAGCAAGATATTCAAACATGGATTGGCAACGCACAACAACGACTGGCTTGGACCTACCTTGCGCTGGCACGTGCAGATCTTGAAAAATCAAATCTTTCGCCCCCAACGCCTGACATAGACTTTGAAGTGCAAAAACAAAGTGAAAACACGCCAAAGACCGGGCATCAAGCATGGGTTGAACTCTATGCTGCCGAGCAATCTATGTGGTTCAAACACTACGGAGAGCAAGCGTTTGAGAAAGAGAGAGAAATAGAAAATATCGATAAAAACTTCAGAGCGCATCTGGATAGAATTTACGACCAACTCTCAAGCATGCTCAGAGGTATAGAGCGGCGAACTTTCGCGCCTATTGTGCTACCACAAGAAAGAAAGCCGCTGCGACTGCTGAACCTAAATAACATTCAATTCGATGGCTTGCTGACAGAAACAGAGTGGTTTGACATTGCAGGCATTTTCTCCACGAGCGACTTAGCTGATTTCCCACTCTCAAAGTGCTACTACGGACTTACAAATGATGCATTTTGCTTTGCAGCAGCAGCAAAAAATAATAACCTGACACAATTGCTCAGCGACACGACAAAGAAACTTTCGCTGCTGCTTGGACTTGAAGAAAACGCTGTAATGGAATTTGTGTTGCATGCCGCAGCACAAGCGGGAAGCAAAATTAAGATGGCGCTAAGCGATGAAGCCTTGGAAGTCATCGTACCGTATTCCGAGTTGAAACTGCCTAATCGCATTGGATTTCTGGGTGCGATTGCAGGACAGGAACGCGTGCACGATAAAGACGCCTACTTGGGTATTGCACTCTTGTGGCAAGAGCATCAGAAGAGCATCCGCATTCCAAAAGAAAAATTCAGGATTGTGCAAGAAGATAAGGTGAATACGGTTACAGTGCGGTTTGAATTGGATTTATCTGCAAAACCGGCAGCACGTAGCGCCGTGCTTGAAATTTTGCAATCAGAGACGCTTGCGCCGCAAAAGATTGCTTTGCGCGATGATGGCAGAGAAGGTGATGAAAAACGCAATGATAAAATCTGGTCGATATTGCTCAAGCTACGTCGTGGTGAGCTAATCGAGTATCGTTACCTTTCTGAGGAGCAAAGCGAAGTGTTGGAGCGCGCTCGCACATGGCGCGTAGAAGATGGGACGAACACACCAAATAAGGCTGTCGTGCGTGATGTATTCGAGAAACTCTTGCGTTAGCCAGCAGCAGCTAAAAGTTGAGAATAAATACAAGATGATGTCAGCGCTGAAGCTGTAAAGCCGAGTGCAAAGAGCAGACTAAAAGAAAATTTCATTGTCGTGTTATGAAACAGTCTGTAAGGCGGTCGTAACCTTTTCTGCTGCGCTTTTGAAATCATCGGCAGGAATGAGGTTTAGACCGGAGTCATCCAGCATAGATTTGGCAAGGTCGGCATTGGTGCCTTCTAAACGTACAATAACCGGGAGTTTAATCGCCAGATTCTTTGCTGCTTCAATGATGCCGGCAGCAACACGATCGCAGCGGACAATACCACCAAAGATATTGACCAAAATCGCTTTCACACTGGGGTCTGAGAGAATAATTTTGAAACCTGCTTCAACAGTCTTTGCACTGGCACTGCCACCGACATCCAGAAAATTTGCAGGCTTGCCTCCAGCAAGTTGAATGATGTCCATCGTTGCCATGGCAAGACCTGCGCCATTCACCATACAGCCGACATTGCCATCGAGTTTGACGTAATTAAGGTTAGAGGCAGAAGCTTCGACTTCAAGCGGGTCTTCTTCAGTAATATCACGCATCTCAAGAAACTCTTTGTGGCGGAACAGCGCATTGTCATCAAGATTGATTTTAGCGTCAAGTGCCAAGACGGCACCTTCTTTTGTTACGACAAGTGGATTGATTTCAGCAAGGGAGGCATCGATTTGCTGGTAGGCATGAGAGAGTGCGAGAATAAACTGCACGGCATTTTTGAACTGCTCACCTTGCAGACCTAAGAAAAGTGCAGCCTCACGTGCTTGATAAGCCTGAAGACCAAGCAACGGGTGAAGATGCTGCTTGAAGATTTTTTCAGGCGAATGTTCTGCTACGCTCTCAATATCCACGCCGCCCTCGGTAGAGACCATCAGCACATTTTTCGAAACTGCACGATCAAGCGTAATGCCTAAGTAAAATTCCTTTTCGATATTGACACCTTGCTCGATGAGCAAACGGTGCACTTGTTTGCCGCTTGGACCAGTTTGATGTGTAACGAGTTTCATTCCCAGCATTTTGCGCGCAATCTCGTAGGCTTCTTCCACACTTCTAGCCACCTTAACGCCCCCTGCTTTGCCGCGCCCGCCCGCATGAATTTGCGCCTTGACGACAACTACACCACCGCCTTGTTCTGCAAAGAGCCGCTCTGCCGCATCGCGTGCTTCTTCTGCTGTAAATGCAACAATGCTTTTGGGTACCGGCACATTGTAGCGTCGCAGAATATCTTTCGCTTGATGCTCGTGGATATTCATACCTAAGAAAATTGGTTTTTGAAGTTAGACTTGATTGTTACGACTTGATGGGCAAAGAGTCTGACTACTTTTGCGCGTCTTCGCCCACGACTTGGTCTTCGAAACGGCGCACAGAATTTTTGTACTGGCGCAAAAACTCTAAGCGAGCTTTAACCTTTTCCATCGGCACCAGCAACTTTTGCTTATCCATAATCGCATTTTCGCGCGAGTGATACGTAATGTCGTATTCATCACTCATCACGATAGCTTCTTCGGGACAAACTTCTTCGCAGTAGCCGCAGTAAATGCAGCGCAGCATATTAATTTCAAAGGTAATCGGATGCCGCTCTTGGGGAAGGTCGGTTTCATTAGCTTGCATAGAAATAGCAAGCGGCGGACAGACACGTGCACAGAGCCCACATGCCACACAACGCTCACCAGTCTTGTCCTCGCGCTCAACTAAGACGGGACGACCACGAAAAACTGCTGGCGGCTTCCATTTGACTTCAGGATATGGCATGGTGAATTTCGGACGAAACATCTGCGCAAATGTATAAGCCATGCCCTTGAAAATTTCAGGCAAGTATAAGCGCTCAAGAAAAGAGAGTTTCGTGCGCGTAATCGGAGGATTCTTGGTTTGCATAACAACAACTGCTAAGCGTTAGGTAAAAACTTTACTTGCCCCTTTGGGCTTGTAGGCTTGCCCCTTTGGGCTGTAAGAATGCAGTCAGAAAGCAAAGCATCTTGACATGCAAAGAGACGCTGCAGCACTGAACTCAAGCCGCAGAGCTTGAAGCAACTCGAGTCGGTGCAGTCTTCTTCTTGGCGGTCTTGGTGTCAGATTTCCTTGGCGTATCTGTAACTTTTGACTCTTGGATTGCAGGGCAGCAGTGTTCCGTGCTGGAGCAAGAACTCTTTGACTTTGAGGCATTTTTGCCATCTTGTGCAAAAGCGGGTGCGGCAAAAGCAGCCAGCAGCAGTGCAATAAGCGCTAACTTTTTCATTTGAATTTTCCTTTCACTTTTTCGGTTTGAAGACATAAAAACAATATAACTGAACGCTTTAGAGATGCAAAACTTGTCGCCATCGCAAAGTTTATTCAGTCGGATATACCTTGAAAAAATTTCGCTGGCATCACTCATAGAAACCCTTGACCTTCGCATAAAAGTTCAAACGGTGCTCTCGCATGCACAATCAAAGCGAAAAGTTGCACTTTCAGGTTTATGTGGTTCGCTCGGCTCTCTTTTGCTTGCTGAACTTTTCAGAAGCACATCTGCGCCAATGCTCATCGTGGCAAAAGATGAACGGCTTGAGCTTTACGAAAACGACTTGCACATACTCTTGGGCGAAGCCAGCATCATGGATTTTGAGAGAGAGCCTTCGCTGACGCTTTCCGCATTGCTTGCAGGCGAAAAGAAAATAATCTTGACAAGCCCGTCAGAACTGTGCCGAAAAGTGCTTGCCCAAGAAACTGCGATTGAACGGCGCATGCACCTCAGACGCGGAGAAACGATTGGCTACGACACGCTACAGGCCTTTCTGCAAAACAATGGCTTTGAGCGAAAAGAGTTTGTCGAAGAAGAGGGCGATTATGCTGTACGTGGCTCAATTATTGATGTGTTCTCTTTTGGGGCGTTGAAGCCTGTAAGAATTGAATTTTTTGGCGATGAGATTGAATCCATTCGCACCTTTGAAGTCAATACACAACTCTCAAATGCAGAGGAGAGTGACTTCGAGCTGGTGGCAAACATGATTGGCTCATCGGAGGCATCGGCATCACTGCTGGCGTATTTACCTGCCGAAAGTCTTGTCATTACAGCTGTCTTCAGTGATGAGGAGTTCGGCGTGAGTGACAGCGACTACTTTTCGCGTCAAGAAATTGAGAAGAAACTCATGTCATTTGCACAGGTGCAACTGCTGGAACTGACAAAAGGCGATGTGCATTTTGACGCTACGCCACAAACGCGTTTTGACTCCAACTTCCAACTCTTTGCTGAATCGCTCAAAAAAGATGTAGCGCGTGGTGCACGAAGCGTTATAGCCACACAGTCGCAAAAAGAGCTAAACGACATAGCAGAATTTCTCACGGCAGAGCCTGCAGGTGAGAGCGGCGATGCACTCACATTGCAGACCCTCTCGCTTAATTTCTACGAGGGCTTTTCTTGCCAGAGCTTATCACTCTACACAGAATCAGACATTTTTGGCAAACTGCATGCACACCGACGGCGACGCCGAAGACGACGGCGACAAATTTCGCTGAGAGATTTACGTGCGCTCAAAGTCGGTGACTACATCGTGCACGAAGAACATGGTATCGGACGCTTTATGGGTCTTGAAAAAATTAAAGTAGCAGGGGCGTGGCAAGAGTGTGTGCTCATCGAGTATGACAGAGGCGATAAGCTCTATGTCAATCTGCAAAATTTGCATCTACTCTCGAAGTATTCTGCTGGCGAAGGTGCACACACCAAGCTCTCTCGCTTGGGCAGCGATAAATGGCAACAGCAAAAAGAGCGCGTCAAGAAGCGTCTGAAAGATATTGCGCGTAACCTTATTGAACTCTACGCCAAACGCAAAATGACACAAGGCTTTGCGGCGCCTGCCGATACGGTCTGGATGCGAGAATTTGAAGCGGCATTTATCTTCGAAGAAACCCCTGACCAGCTGAGCGCAATTGAAGCCATCAAGCAAGATATGCAGTCGCCTGCGCCGATGGACAGGCTCATCTGCGGTGATGCAGGATTTGGCAAGACGGAAGTAGCCATGCGTGCGGCATTCAAAGCCACTGAGGGCGGCAAACAAGTCGCTGTGCTGGTACCGACAACCATTCTTGCGCATCAACACCTGCGAACCTTCAGGCAACGCTTTCAGAATTTTCCTGTGCGCATTGAGGTCCTAAGCCGCTTTGTGCCGAAGTCGGAGCAGAAACGCATTGTGGAGCAGATTCAAAACGGTGAAGTCGATATTGTAATCGGCACGCATCGTTTGGTCTCGAAAGATGTGAAGTTCAAAGATTTGGGTTTATTGATTATTGATGAAGAGCAGCATTTTGGCGTGGCAATAAAAGAAAAATTGCGTGAGGATTTCCCAACCGTCGATACACTAACGCTGACAGCCACGCCTATTCCGCGCACACTGCAATTTTCAATGATGGGCGCGCGCGATCTTTCTATCATTTCCACACCGCCAAAAAATCGTCAACCGATTGAGACCATCGTGCATGAATTTGATCCTGAACTTATTCGGCAAGCGATTGGGCGAGAACTGGCGCGCGGCGGTCAGGTCTTTTTCCTTCATAACCGCATCGACTCGATTGCTCAGATTTTTGATCTGCTCAAAGGTCTTTTCCCAAAAGCACGTATCCGAATTGCACACGCACAATTGCCAAGCAAAGAACTTGAAGAAATCATGATGGATTTTCTCGACCGAGAAGTCGATATTTTGATTTGCACCACCATTGTAGAATCGGGGCTTGATATTTCAAATGTCAATACAATTATCATCAATCGCGCCGATATGCTTGGGCTAGCTGACCTCTATCAACTGCGCGGGCGCGTTGGGCGTAGCGACCGCAAAGCCTATTGCTACCTGCTCACACCACCAGCATCCACGCTCACACAAGAAGCGCTGCAACGCTTGGCTACGATTGAGGAATTCACCGAACTGGGTTCTGGCTTCAATGTCGCCATGCGCGATTTGGACATTCGTGGCGCAGGCAATCTCTTAGGGGCAGAGCAATCAGGCTACATCTACGAACTGGGCTTTGATCTCTACCAAAAAATTTTGGAAGAAGCCGTGGCAGAATTGAAGTCCACAGAGTTTCAAAACATTTTCAAAGAAGCTGAGGCACAAAAATCTAAGCCTGACAAACCCACTGAGGTTACATTCTACTTCAATGCGCTCATCCCAGACTATTATGTTGAGTCCGCCTCGGAGCGCTTTGCGCTCTACGAACGCCTGACAAAACTGACAAACCAAGAAGGTCTGGCACAGTTTGCAGCTGAACTGCAAGATCGTTTCGGCAAGATGCCAGAAGAGTGCGAAAATCTTTTGCTGGTAACACGCCTCAGACTTGCCGCAACCGCACTTGGCATTTCACGCATAGAAGTGATGGAGAAAAAATGCGTGCTAACCTTCCCCGAAGGCGAGGACAGAGCGTTCTATGAAGGCAAAATTTTTGGCGCCGTGCTCGATGCCATCAACTCCGGTGCGCTCAAAGACTATTCGCCGACCTTTAAGAACGAAAAGCGGCTTAAGCTCGACATCACATTTCCAAAAGACTACAAAGACACGCCTAAGAAAGCCATTGAGACCGTGATGCAAATCTTGAAAAAATTTCACCCTGAAGCAGAAACGGTAAGCGCTGTTTAGATTGCAAAACATCAAGGATACGCAGCAGAGCTAGGTAAGAAACTCTTGGGCAGGAGCGCACTTAGACAATTCTTAAGGCATGAGACACGATATTCCAATCGTATCAATTCAATTAACTTGTACTTCAATTCACAGTGATACTGAGCAGCCTGTAAGGCGCAGTCTTGTAACTTGCAGAGATGCACCAATGAAACGCTTGCTTATCATTGAGGACGACCCTACAATTCAACGTGGCTTAAAAATTGCTCTCGAAAAAGAGTTTTATCATGTGGAAACAGCTGCAGATGGTGAGTTCGGTTTTGAACTTGCAAAAGTCAAAGACTTTGACCTCATCATTCTCGACTTGATGCTGCCAAACAAAAATGGAGAGGATATTTGCCGCGACTTACGCCGCGCAGGTGTAGCAACCCCAATCGTGATGCTGACCAGCAAATCTGATGAATTCGATAAAGTTGTCTGTTTCAAATTAGGAGCAGATGATTATGTAACAAAGCCCTTTAGCATTCACGAACTTAAAGCGCGTATAGAAGCCATTTTGCGCCGCAGTCAATCCGTGCAAGCTGATGATGAAAAAACGCATCAAAAATTAATTGAGCAAATCTACTTTGCCGATGTGGTCATTGACTTCCGTAAGCAGCAGGCAAAAAAGGGCAATAAAGACATCAAACTGTCTGCTAAAGAGTTTGAAATCTTAAAGTTTCTTGCAGAAAACGAAGGCAAGGTGATCTCGCGTGAAGAACTCCTAAGAGAAGTATGGGGCTATAAAACGCCAGTGCCTAACACGCGCACGGTCGATAACTACATTTTGAGTTTGCGCAAAAAGTTAGAGCCCGATGCCGCTCAGCCGAAGCATTTGCTCACGGTGCATACATCGGGCTACAAGTTCGTGCGTTAATTGCCCCAGACTACTTTTTCAACTTAAGTGCGATTGGAAAATCGGGTACATTCGGCGGTCTGACGGTGGTCGGGGTCTGCCTGCCTTTGGTGAGTTCTTTGACTCGCTCTGAGATAAACGCATCAAGCATGTTGACGGTGATTCTGCCTTTTCCCATCAAATCCGCCCTCCCACTCAGTCCTTCCAACAAAGCCTTCGCAAAGGCGCCGTTGCCCCAAGCGGCATCCTCGAGCGAGTATTGTCGCCCAGTTGAAGAAGAGAAGACAACCGCACCGTTTTCGGCACTACCCAGTTCATTGACTGCAGCGGTGATATCGGCAACCGCACTGCGGCGCTGTGTTCCACCCATAGCATTTCCACTGTGGCAGGCATCTAAAAAGATAACCGCTTTGCCAGCAAGTGAAGCAATTGTAGTCTTAACCTGACTGAACTCCAAGCATGTGCGTTTGAGCTTTTCAAGTTCAGCATTGACAGGCAGTAGATAGAATGTGCCAGCGTTGTCGTTAATCCCATGCCCTGCAAAGAAGAGCATACCAATATCTTTACTAGTTACCTGTGCTTGCAACCACTCTAAGCCGTCCAGTACATCGTCTTTGGTAGCTTGCTGGTCGGTCAAAAGCTTGATGACCACGTCTTGATACAACCCGCCTTTTTGACTGAGCAAGTTTTGAGCAAAGTCACGGGCGTCTTTTGCTGCCAGACCGAGTTGCAAATCCGAATCTTTGTACTTGCTGATACCAATCACTAAGGCATACAATTTTGGCTTGATGATAAATTCATCTTGTGCAGGAGCGGTGCCCTTCCACACGATACGCACACTTGCAGGGTCGCTGACAGCCGACTTATTTTCAGCCATGATAGAAATTTCGCAATCACGCTCGGGAATCATGACCGTTGCTTGTTCTTCACTGATCCCAGCTGCAAGACTTTTCTTCAAGCCACGAGTACTGGCAACAGGGCGACCATCGACCAAAATTTTTACAGCAGTTACGGGCTCACCAGAAGGGGTTTCAATGGTGTAGCGCAGGAGCACTTGAGGCGATGAGACGACGGTACCATTCTCAGGTGAAAGAATCGAGACAACAGGCGGTAAGACCTCCTTCAACTGGAAGGTCTTTCTTGCTTGTTTAGAGGCACTTTTGCTAAGTCCGCGCTCTTCATCGGCAGCAAGCAGCGCATTTTCCACATCGAGCATCGGCAGAACTTTGGCGATGACATCGGGGCGGTAAAACTTATTGCGAAATCGGCTGACAGAAAAAAACAGCGATTCCTTGCTTTTCCCTTGATTGAGATGCCAGCCGATGAGATTTTCACCCCCCGGTGAGGCATCATAATAGCCTTCGGGTGTCCAACTAACCCAGCGCTTGCCATCGTTGGTAGGGAAAAATGCGAGGAGTTCTTGTCCATCGTCGTAGCGAAACCAGCGAATGGTGCCATCGCCCAAAGCAGCGACCGCTAAGTTCTTATCAGGAGTGATATTCACAGCCCAAGCTGGGGTAGTTAGGGATTTTTCCCAAATTTCTTTACCTGCCGCATCATAGCGGCGCAAACTGAAATCACAACCCAGCAGAAATGATTGCTTGTCAAAAGCAATGGCAACACTAAGCGGTCTTTCAAAGTCCTTGAGTTTAATCAGCTGCTTCCCGAGCTTAAGTTCATAGATAGATTCCCGAGTAAGTGGCAAGCCCTTGGTCTGGGGTTCATACATGCCTTCAGCCTTAGGATCATAGTCATCGAGCACGCGCTCTTCAACAAAGAAGGACCCCATGTTTTGACTCAAATAGCTGTACCTAAAATCTATAATAGAGCCCGTTTCAGAGACACGAAAGTTTTCGGACATAGCGCGAAAATCGCACTGTAGACCCGCTTTGTAGAAAACTTGGCGACCTGAGCCATCCAGCGCGCCATAACCGGGATTAGCACACGCAAAAATGATGCCGCCCTCTTTTCGGGGCAAAAGTTGTGTGATCAAATTCGTCGCCGGTGTCAGCCAATCTCTATAAACAGAGGGACGATCTAACTGCCAGACCCGAATAAGTTTTTGATCTTTATCATTTTCAAGTGTCCCAGCAGCATAGAGGGTATTGCCTGAGACTGACCAAGCAACTGCACTCAAGATGAAGTCATCGTTCTCCTTACCGAGTTTAACAAGTTGCTTTGAGTTTAAATCAAACACTTCTAGACGGGGAGCATCGTTAAATCCGATGGCAATGTATGCCCCATCCGTCGAAAAAGCGACATGAACAGGATCCTTGCCGCATTGCGTTTGATGCTTCGCTACGAGCTTAAACTGATTGTCATAAAGTCGAAGATAACCGTCTTCACAAGTGGTTAAAAGAATACCTGAAGGACCAAAATCAGCACTATAACTGCCACCATCGTAGTCGGTGTCTTTAGCAACGACTGAATAGTCTGCAGTACTGTAGACCACCAAGCCAAAGCCGCCACCTATCGTTGCAGCTAAGTATTTGCCATCTGGAGAAAATACTAAGTGATTGATCACCCCGCCTGGACTTGGCAAGCGCCGAAGCAATCTTCCTGAAACTTGGTCAAAGACGTAGATATAATTCTTACGATCCCAGTCATAGCCAGTCCAGCCGCCGCAGACTACGGTTTTGCCATCGGGCGAGATAGCCACAGCGTAAATCGTACCATCATTCTCTAACCCAATTGGAGGGCGAAGCACACGCAGCAAACGCTGGGTCTTCAAATCCCACACGCGAACAGTTTTATCTAAACTTGCACTGACAAGAACTTGCTGTGCGGCATCCGTGCTAATTCGTTTTATAGGCGCGGTGTGCATCCCTGTCTCAATACGTAGGATAGGGGTTTTAGGCATATCGGCGCGCTCGTCGACGACTTCTTGTGCATGAAGCGCAGCATGAGTGAGCGCAAAGACAAGCCAAAGCAAGAGAGAAAATTGGGGTTTCATGGTTGCAGCGAGTTTGTGTTAAGTTAAAATATACACTAAAAACGAACTGAGGATACAAAAGATACCCGCAGTTCAAATGTGCTTAAAAGCGCTCTGACAGGCGTAGGGTATTTATATGCTTGCCTATTCTATAGCTTTGACCTGAAACGCCGTCTGACCAGTTTCAATCATCTTATGGATATACGCCACGCATAGCTGACAATTTTCCCCGAACGCTACCTCAGACTTGAGTTGCTCAAAGGTGCGTAAGTTTCGCTGCTGCATCACAGCTTTGAGTTCAGCAAAAGTTTTACCGAAACAAACGCACTTGGTCACCATACTCTAAAGCAGCTAAGACATTGGCGAAACTTTGCTACGCGCTGCTAAAATCGGGTGCGTCATCTTAAACCATAGTGGCGGAATGAGCACAACGGGCAAAAGACCTAAGTATCCTGTAGGCAAAGTTGGGCTTTCGGGGTAACTCAAAAGTTCCTGATAAGGGCGTGAGGCATAATAGTGGTGATCGCTGTGGCGAGGAAGTTCTAAAAGGAAAAAGCGTGATGAGGCGTTGTCAGTGTTCCAAGAATGTTCTGCAGAGATGCGCTCTGTTTCGGAGCGGAGAAGTCCATAGTGCTGTGCATAGTTAGTAATTTCAAGCAGTAGAACGGCGATAAGCGCTTGTAGCAAGTAGGCAAGTCCTGCCCAAAGCCCCAAATAGCTAAACACGCCCAGCACGATAATAAGCTGTGCCAAAGCAGAGGCAACAACAAAATTGCTCAAGCCAAAGGGGGAACGACCTTTTTTTATCAAGCGTTCGGCTTCAAGATGCAAGGCACTGCGAAACTGTGCTGGAATCGTGCGCCAAATAAAACCATAAACGCTTTCACCGTAGCGTGCGGTAGCAGCGTCTTTGAGTGTGGCAGCATAGCGATGATGGGCTTTGATATGCTCAATGTAGAAGTGTGCGTAATTTACTAGCAGCAAATTCCAAATGCCTAAGGCTTGCCACACTTTTGACTTGCGGTGAATAAGTTCGTGGGCAACAATGATGCCCGACACACCGGAATTGATGCCTGTCGAGAGTGCAGCAAACCACACAAACTTGCCTACAAGTAAACCACTGGCAATGCCGTGCAGCAGACTAGCGATAGCAACGGTGTGTGTTACAACATGAATCAGCAGTAGGGTATCGGCAAAGAGAGGAGAATGCGGCTCAGGCTGATTTTTTCTTTCTTTGAAAACCAATCTGTGATGCCAAGTCCAACCAGCGTGAAGAAAGCATTAGAGAGCGCCCAATATCCGCCAAGCAGATTACCTGCAAGCGTGAGACTGACAGGAATAAGGCTCAAAAGGTAGCCCAAGTCTTGAAAGCGCCTCATAGCAATGAAGGTTTAACGAACCCTTATTTCAGGAAAAGTGTCTTTCAGGAATGTAACTTTTTACTGCATTTTACAAAAACGATACAAGCACATCAATAACTTAGTCTGAATCTATGGCATGTTACACTCAAGCTACAGAGCCAGTTTGCAGCTTGGCGTGGCGGTTTTACTTCGTTGATTGAGTCTTGCGCTCTTGCGAAGCATTCCACGCTGCAAGAAACTCTTCATGAAACTTATCCATCAGCGTAAAGAAATCTTCCATCTCATTCAAGCGCTGGCTCAGCAGAGGCATGGATGCCCCAGATTCTGCAAGCGCAGATTTAAGCCGCTTTGCGATTCTGATATTGTTGCGAATGCGCTCGGCGTGGTTGCGAAATGCATTTTCAAAAGCGTTCGGGTGAATTTCGTAGTAATCTTTGCGGGAGTTTTCGTGCATGAGCACTTTGCGAACCAGATTGCGTTCAAGGAGCCGACGCATGATTTGGCTTATGGGACCCTTGCTGCGTCCAAGTTTGCTGCAAATTTCATCAAGGGAAAGAGGCTCTTCGGAGGAAATCAAAAGCCCAACAATATGGCCCATCACACGATTAAGACCAAAAGCGTGATAGGCTTCACCGTATTCTCTGACGACTTCGCGCTGTACTTTTTGCATGAATTAAATTTTTCAAAAGTAAGAAAGTCGAACGAATTATATCAACCTAAAGTTCAAATCTGCCTTGTGTCTTTTGCGCTAATGGTTTTAAGCTCACCAATGTGAAGCCGATACCAATTCACTCCTGCATACTTTTGATTGAGGCTCAGAAGTTCAGGCTTAGCTTCAAGCAGTTGAAGAATATCGGCAAGTAAAAAAATAGGGCGATGCGCTGTCCAAAGTTCATCATAGACGACTTTGATAAACTCGTAATCTTCTGGATAGTCAATTGTAAAGCGGTGCGATTTAGAGTAATCCAGTCCGCTCTCCCAAACAACATTCATCAGGCGAAAGCGTTCGGGCTGTTCCCAGATAAAGGGTGTGGTGTGTTCGCGTTCGTAGTTCTTTGTCGCTTCGCGCCAAGCTATTTCTAAAACGTGTATAGGCATAACTTCCACATCGTTGCCGTCAGGGTAAGTGGGTGGATGCAAATTGCTGACATAATCAATGTGCTCGTAATGGTGCAGAAATGCACCTAAGACACGGTCAATGACATGCGGATCAATGAGTGGACAATCTGATGGAATCTTGACCACAGCGTCGGCTTTTTCTTGCAGTGCAGCTTGATAGTGCCGATCGAGCAAATCCGTTGGATGACCAGAGAAGCATTTGACATTGATGTCGTTGCAGAGCTTGCGGACAGCATCATCACTTGGGTCTATCGTTGTCGCTACGATAAGTTCAAAGGGGGTGCAAGCTGCCTGAATGCGCTCGAGTTGGCGTTGTAAGAGCGGTTTGCCAGCAAGTGGCAAGAAAATTTTATTTGGTAATCGACTCGAGCCTGTACGTGCTTGCACGACAACAAGAAGTTTCATGTGTTCAGCGTTATTGCAAACGTTGGTGGTGTGATCTGGCAACAGAAAGAAAAACGCTGCAACGATTGATGCATGCAGACTACATCTTTTCGATTCCGACCTAGCAAGGTGCGCTCATCAATCACAAGGCAACTCAAGAGATGCCTTTAGTGAAGGTAAAAAGACTCATCAAGAGCTGAGGCGCATATTCAGGATTGAACCAGCGTTTCGGACGCGCTTTGTGGTAAGGCGAGCTATCCTCCAAGAGTTCTCGGCAGACATCAGCGATATTTTTGGCAGAGCTACCACCATTTTGAATCGGCATCATGCGTCGAAGCTCATTAATATCGAACTCAGAATACACTTCTTTGCCGAGCGCAAGCCCAACATAGACCGTTGAAGAAAAACGCGTGATGAGCACATCGCAGTTGGCAATCATCTCTTCGGCACTGCCCGAAGTATAGACCAAAGCATGCGGTGCATATTTGTTGATTTCGCGTCTAGCACGCTCATGATTTTCATTAGGGTGAAGTTTGAAAATGAGCTGGCGCCCGTTTGCAATTCTGACGGCGTTCTCAATAATCTTACGGCGATTTTCATACTTCAAGGTCTCACGTGAGTCACTGGTGCAGACCAGCACGAAGTTTTTGTAAGGGAAGTTATTGTTGTAGAACTGCTTGCAGTTGTCAAAGTTAGGAATGCCTGTAACACGAATCTTTTCAGGCTTGACACCCTTGCGAATGAAGAGATCGCGGTAGCCTTCGGAGGCAACACAGAAGTAATCGTAAGCATCGCTTAGTCCAGTTGTAGAGGTGCTTGCAATCCAGCGTGGCAAGAACGGAAAGAGTTTGACGAGATGATAGAAAAAGTTTTCGGGGTCGGTCATACCTTCTTGCACCAGCACCATCTTTTTGTGCATGATGTTTTTTTGAACCAAGAGATCTGATGAGGTAACGACAAGGTCGTAGTCATTCTTTTTGCCTTGATAGTCAATCTGTAAATCATGGGCTTTAAGATAGTTCATGCAGCGCTCGACGTGCTTAAAGCCTGCGATCGTAGGTTCGGCAAGTTTCATTTTGCGCAGTACCTCATGTAAGCCATCGCAGTAGTACGGTGTAAACCAGCAGTCGTACTCGCTAAGGTGCTGCGCGACTTTATGCATTTGCGTGGTTTGGTTGTTTGAGCCGCAAATAAAAAGGATTTTTTTTCTACTCATGCCTTCATGTTTTGGTTAAGGTTTGAGCGATTGAGCAAGAACTTCTTTTGGCTTCAAATCGGCAAATGCAAGTAAAATGTAGCCGAAGATAATCCAAAAAACTTCTTTGGTGCGTTTGATAAGGACAAACGCTGTGCCCATTTCCATGGACTCTACGACACCAAAGCCATCAAGAAAAACGTACATAGCCGTAATCTTGAATGCCAATGCCCGCAGGTAAAATGACAAACATAGAACGTACAAATGATAGTGCAGATTCCAGTGCCAAGATCTCGCTAAAACCGAGTTGAATACCGAGCAATTTCATGATAAGAAACGTCTCTACAGTCTCGAAGAACCAAGCTAAGACGAAAAATGAGACGCTAGCTGCCGCTTCTTTGAGTGAAAGTTTTCGAAACTTTGAGAATTGGTGATCGATATCCAGAATTTTCTCTTCCTGTTTGACAAGCCACTGACGCAGAGGTGCAAAAGGTATGTGCAGCAGAACGCGATGCAATTTCTCGGCAACGTTACCATAGAGAAACGTGGCTGCAACGATGCCAAAAAGTGAAAGTACGCTAAGCGAGGCGCCAAGAATCAAAACCGGCAGCCCGTCAAAACCAATAATCTTTTCTGAACCACGCGTGAGAAATTCATAGCCTAAAATCACACTGACGACGACATAAAATGCATGGGCAATGCTCAAAAAACAGTTGCGCATCACACCTGTTGCAATGCCTTCAGAAATTGGAATGCCACAGCGGCGGTAGAGCAAAACAGGTTTAAGTGATTCAGCAAGGGCAGTGCCGCCGGGTAGACTCATCAGCATTGCCTCTGTCATGAGTTTAATGCTAAAGAGTTTAGAAAAATCCACTGGGCGACCGACAAGCGGAAAGGTGGTGCGCCAGCCTAAGGTGTCAAACAAACTGACAATGATGTAAGGAATGAGCGCCAGCAGCAGTGTTGCACCGCCGTGCTCAAGAAGAGAAGTAACTTTAGCATAGTCCGCAT
>NSLH01000024.1 GCA_002763895.1 [Chlorobium] sp. 445 | reverse complement strand
GTAGTTCGCTTCATAGCCCAGCACACGATCGAGCTCAAGTGGGTGTCCGACCGACTCGTGAATTGTCAGAAAAAGGTGAGAGGGCTCCAGTGCCAAATCGTATTTGCCTGCTTCGACGGACTTTGCACGCAATTTTTTCTTGCGCATGTTTTGCAGCTTGTGCAGCATCTTCAATAATGTCGTAAGAATTTTTGTAAAGTATGAGATGCTCAGAGATGATTTTATCTGCAGGCTTCGGCTCAAGGTATTCGTAGCCCATTCCCATAGGCGCAGAAAGTGCATTGCGCGTTTGAAATGTCCCGATGCCAATTGCGGTAACGGTGAAGTCGGGCCAGATGCGATGAATATCTTGGTCGATGTAAGAGCCGTCTGTAGAGGCAAAGTACTTCTGCTCGTTGACGAGGAAAAGTTGTGAACTAACGAAGCGCGCCCCGTTTTTCATTGCAGCAGCATTTGCAGCAAGCAGCAAGTCGACTTTGTCCTTAATCGGAATATCGAAGGCGTTTTTTTCGATTGGGGTTTTCCAAGTCTGTTCGCCTTGTGCTGGTTGCGGCGCGAGCTTGACAGGTTCTTTTTGCAAACGCGAATTGGCTTTTGCAACGGCAATAGCGCGCTCAGCAGCTTCCTTGATGCCATCGGGTGTAACCTTATTGGTTGAGGCAAACCCCCATGTGCCTTTTGCAATCACACGAATGCCGACGCCAAACGACTCTGAGTTTTGAATGTTTTGCACGCGGTTTTCTCGCGTTGAGATCGCCTGATTGAGATAGCGTCCGATACGCACATCGCAGTAGGTTGCGCCAAACCTCGTTGCAGTATTGAGTGCAATGTCTACCAGTGCTTTTTTCTCGTTGCGCTCCAGCACAGGCGTGATCCACTGCGCTTCAGCACGGCGCGCAAATGCAGAGATTGGAAAGCAGGTCACTACAGCCGCAAGACCTGCTGACTTTAAGAATTCGCGTCTTTTCATCTTTTTTATCAAGGTTCTATTCACAGAGGTTTTTGTGCATAAGAGCTGTTTTACTTTACAGCCTTGCACAAAACTGTTCCGTGCACCAAGCAGTGTAGAGCGACGTGCATTTCATGATGGTGTTCAACAGCGCTTGTAGCATAAGCTTTACCTTTGCCTGCAATCTACAACTTTCAACCAAAATTATGTTAGTTGCTTCTTGTCTCTGTTTTGCAAGCTCATAAGTTGTTTCTACTTCTCTACTTGTGTTCCACTCGATTTTGTTTTCATCCTTGTTTTTGTAACTTCACAGCCCAATTATGCTAATGACAATGAGTACTACTGAATTACATGATGCTTGCTTGACTGCATGCTCAGCGAATGATAATACTTTCTTACTTTCTTTCTCCATCGTGTTTTTTTCAACTTCATTCTTTTCAAACTCACCTCTATCAGCAATGAACGTTCAACAAGGATTGTACAAGGAACCTGCACCCATCAAGGATAAAGAGAATCCTTTTGAATCCATGATGGCGCGCTTTGATATCGCCGCTGAAATTCTCCATCTCGAAGAAGGGATTTATCAATATCTCAAGACACCTGTTAAGCAAGTGACTGTCTCAATCCCCATTCAGATGGATAATGGCAAGATCGAGGTGTTTGAAGGCTATCGCGTGATTCACAACGATATACTCGGTCCGTCAAAAGGCGGCATTCGCTATGCGCCAGATGTAACACTTGATGAAGTTAAAGCTTTGGCGGCATGGATGACATGGAAGTGTGCGATTTTGAACCTTCCCTTTGGCGGTGCAAAAGGTGCTGTCAAGTGTGATCCCACACAACTCACGCCCATTGAAGTTGAAAAAATCACGCGCCGCTACACTGCAAATCTGATGTCCGTGTTTGGACCTGACAAAGATATTCCTGCGCCAGATATGAACACCAACGAACAGACGATGGCGTGGATTATGGACACTTACTCAATGCACGTGCAGCGCACAGAAACAGCTGTCGTAACGGGAAAGCCAGTCATCTTGGGCGGCTCGCTTGGAAGACGCGAAGCGACTGGACGCGGCGTGATGATTTGCACACTTTCAGCGATGGATAAATTAGGCATGTCGCCGACGAGTTCTCGTGTCGTAGTGCAAGGGTTTGGTAATGTCGGCTCTGTTTCTGCGAAATTGCTCTATGAGCAAGGCTGTAAAATCGTTGGCATTAGCGATATCTCTGGCGGATACTACAATCCTAACGGACATGATATTCCAAAAGCGCTGGAATATGCAGCAAAACACGGTTCGCTTGCAGGATACAGCGAAGGCGATCATATCACCAATGAAGAACTGCTTGAGCTACCATGCGATGTGCTCGTTCCTGCCGCAAAAGAAGACCAAATTACCACGCGTAATGCTCATAAACTTCAGTGCCGCTTGATTGTAGAAGGAGCAAATGGTCCGATGACCGCCGATGCAGAGCCAATTATTTTCGACAGAGGGATTCGTACTGTGCCCGATATTTTAGCTAATGCTGGTGGCGTCACGGTCAGTTACTTCGAGTGGGTTCAAGATCGACAGGGCTATTTCTGGTCGCTGGAGCGTGTCAATCGCCGCTTAGAACGTGCTATGCGCAATGCCTTCGAAGCTGTCTATCACACTGCAATTACGCACAATCAAACCCTTCGGATTGGGGCATACATCCTTGCCATTGATAAGGTTGCCAAAACTTTGAAATTGCGCGGCATTTATGCATGAACTTATTGAGGGAATTACGAAGTGTAATAACCTAATTACGAAAAGTAATTTTAACCGATGTGCTTTTAGGGCAAAACGCTTGAAAACACAACAAAAACTCGGATTTGAAATTTGGCACGCTTTTGGATACTCCCAATTCAGCAGAGATAACCACAAGTTATCTTTGTGTTTTGTTTTGGGTGATGAGGGGGGCACGCCGGGTAACGCTGGCGTGCCTCTTGTTTTGTTGCAACTTTACTTATCGTGTTTTGGTTCTTTTATGCTTTCAACGTGTTCTAAAAATTATCCCCAAAGATGTCTTAGTTTACCTAACTTTGCACTCACAGATTGCTAATAGCAAACCAGATAAATATAGCTTACGGATGAGAATTATTTTTTTTACAGGTAAGGGCGGCGTCGGCAAAACCAGTTCGGCAGCAGCTACAGCTATTCGTTGTGCTGAATTAGGCTACAATACAGTTGTAATGTCCACAGACCCTGCGCACAGCCTTGCCGATTCGCTCGGCGTGCCACTCTCTGGCAAAGTTCAAACGGTATTGCCACGCCTCAGCGCCATAGAGATTGATCCCTACGTGGAACTCAATGAAAATTGGGGTGCAATTCGTGATTTTGTTGCCAGTCTCCTGATGACACTTGGTGCTGAGCAAACTATCGCAGGTGAGCTTGCTTCGATTCCAGGCATGGCTGAATTGTTTAGTCTCTTGCGCTTGCGTGATTTTCATGGCAAAGGCGAGTATGATGTGGTCGTCGTCGATATGGCGCCAACAGGTGAGACCTTGCGCTTGCTCTCACTGCCCGAAGTCTTGGCATGGCTTCTGAAAGTTACGCGCGTCATTGAAAAATTTATCATGGCACCAGTGCTTCGCCCGATTTCCAAAGTCACACCTGGTCTGGATAGAATCGTCGCGCCTGAACATGTGGCAGCCATGTGGGATCGTTCGCTCGATCGCCTTAAAGACATTCGCGACATCATGGATAAAAAAGCTACGACATCGGCGCGGCTTGTCATGAACCCTGAGAAAATGGTTATTGCTGAATCGCAGCGGGCGATGACATACCTCAATCTTTACGGCATGCATGTCGATGCCGCTATTGTCAATCGCGTTATTCCCGATGAAGCCAAAGATGGTTACTATGCTGAATGGCATGAGTCGCAGCAGCGTTACCTTGGACAGATTTTCAACGATTTTTCCCCAATGCCAATCTTCAAAGTCCCACTCTTCAAAAGCGAAGTTACTGGCATTGAACGATTGCGCTTGCTTGCTGACAAACTCTATGGTGATATTGACCCCGCCAAATTGCTCTATGCCGAAAAGCCGATTTCCATTCGACAGGAAGAGCATGGCTCCGTTTTGCGTGTGAAACTGCCCTTTGCACCAACCGACAAAATCGAACTCTCACGCTTAGGAGCAACCCTTACCTTGCGCGTCGGCACACGATACCGTGATATTGCTCTACCTGATTCGTTAGCTGGACTTGTGCCACAAGAAGCACAAATGCTTGAGGATGGACACTTGGAAATTAAATTCGTTACGCCCGTTACAACCGTAACGCCAGATTGAGGATTGTGCCTAGCTGCTTTGACGTCGCGCACCACTGCAAACTGAACTTTCCTACTCTGCTTTTCGTTTTTTTGAGAAGGACTTGAAAAGATTAACAGCGTAATGAGACAAAAATATGCATTGAAACTTCCCCCAAATGAACCCTTTCAACTGGCGCAAGATGAGGCTTATTTCTTCTTGGAGACTGCCGAAGGCGAAAAAAAGGTTCGCTTCCACGACTACGCCGAGATATATCGACATGCTGGACTTTACGAACAGCTCTTTTATCAGCGCCTCAAATGTCAATCCCCACAAAAAGTTGGCGCATTGCTTAAAAAGACGGTAGAAGAATCTGGTGCATACTTCACACAACTTAGAGTCTTAGACGTCGGCGCTGGTAATGGTATGATGGGTGAGGTCTTGATGGAGTATGGTGTAGCACGACTGGTTGGTATCGACATTCTGCCTGAAGCTAAACATGCTGCTGAACGTGACCGACCTGCAGTCTACGATGAGTATTTTGTAGTGAATCTTACCGAGATGCAGCCTGAAGAATTGATTCAATTGCAACAATGGCATTTTGATTGTATGACCACGGTAGCGGCTTTAGGATTTGGAGATATACCGCCCAAGGCGTTTGCAAATGCGTTTAACCTCATAGAAGAAAACGGCTGGATCGCCTTCAACATTAAAGAGACATTCTTAAGCCAAAAGGACAACAGCGGTTTCTCAACATTCATCAAGCGGCTAATCTTAAGCGATTACCTTAATCTGTATCATTTGGAACGATACCGCCACCGCCTCTCGATTGACGGCATACCGATTTATTACTATGCTATTATTGGCAGAAAGATGAGACAGATTGAAGAAGAGTTCATGGCAGAACTACACAATTAGTTTTCATGCCTGCAACACTGCAGTAGAGATACCTGTCTATTTTGTCTGTCCTCAAATCTCACCAACAAACACACCAGCGAGTCTGGTATTCAGCCAGCGTGGTGTAAAGCGCTCTGCAAAAACCAGTGCTTTGTTAAGCCAGCCAGAGATGACACAGGTCTTTCCGCGCTCAAAAGCAGCAATACCTACCTTGACAACCTCGCTCGGAGTTTGCAGTGGAAGTTTGAATCTCTCTTGTTTATAGCCTGCATTTTGGAAGAAACGTGTGGCTGTGCCACCGGGACAGAGCACCATCACACGCACTCCACTGCCATGCAGTTCCTCTGCTAAAGCTTCAGAAAAAGAAAGCAAAAAGGCTTTTGTTGCAGCATAGACGCACATATTTGGTGTGCCTTGAAACGCAGCAACCGATGCGACATTGATAATCCCGCCTTGTTTCCTTGCCAAAAACTCTGGTAAAAGTAGATGCGTGAGTTTGACTGTCGTCAGCAGATTCAGGCGAATCATGGACTCGATTTCTGCAAGCTGCTGATACTGGAACTTCTGCGAGAGCCCTACACCAGCATTATTGATAAGCAAGTCAATCTCTACATTTTGCGCTTTGCAAAATTCAAAGACACGCTCTGCACCGTCAGGCTTTGATAAATCTTGTGCGAAGGTTTTGACCTCAATACCAAAGGCTTGTTGCAAGTCTTGTGCAAGTGTGCAAAGTTTATCTTGTGAGCGTGCTACAAGAATCAGTGATTTCTTTTTTGCAGCATATTGCTTTGCAAATTCTGCTCCGATGCCTGTTGAAGCACCCGTGATGAGTGTAAAACCCATTGAGTGTGTATCGTTGAAATCTTCAATAAGGCTTCAAAAATAGATGGTAGCGATGTATCTTGCAATCATTTTGCTCATCTTATGAACGCTTCATTTTCAGACATCGTCGCACCTTACATACAGCTTGCCTTGCACTTCGATAAGCACCAGCCCGGTGTCGTTGATGCCGCTTATGGCAAGGCTGCTGTGTGGCGTGAGCGCCTCGCACAAGTTCCTCCTGTTCCACTTGAGTCTTTGCATCAGCAGGCAGAAGCTATCTTAGCAGCACTCGAGCATGAGCAAGGTGACCGTGCACAGTATCTTCGTGCCCAAACCTTGGCGCTGCATACCATGATAGAAAAAAAGCTGGGGCATACTTTTCCCTTTCGTGAGGAAGCTCGCCTTTGCTTAGGCATACAGCACATCGCATGGCAGGATGACGCTGAACTTTCTGCTCACATCGATACACTTGAGCATCTCTTAGAGGGTCAGGGTTCACTCTCAGAGCGGTTCGTTCGCTGGCGCAAACGTTTTGAGTTACAAGGAGAAGCTATTGAGCGATTTCTCACCGTCGCCATTCGTGAAACGAAAGAACTTGCTCACAGACTTTTTCCATTACCTGAAAATCACATTGAAGTCCGCTTGGTGCGAAATAAACCTTGGGCAGGCTATCACTGGTATAAAGGAAAGTTTCTCTCACTCTATGAACTTAACATTGATGTCCCAACCACGATTTGGAATCTTTTGCACACGACAACTCACGAAGCTTTTTGCGGTCATCACACTGAAGCCATTGTCAAGGAAGCAGAACTTGTTGAGAAGTTAGGATATGACGAATTTTCTATCAGTTTGCTTGGCACGCCAGCAAGTTTGCTTGCAGAAGGTCTTGCTGAGGCTGCAGAACATCTTATTGTTGGTGATATCGCTGCCAGTGTTGCTTGGCTAAATGCACACAGTGAGTTGCATCATTGTCCCTTGAGCGAACGTGATGCTGAGATTTTAAGCGTGTTGCAGGAACTCGGTCGCAAATCCATTATCAATGCTGCCTTGCTTGTGCATGAACAACAGGCTGATGACGATACTGTTTTTGCATATCTACGTCGCTTTTCGCCTAGTGAAGATGAGCTGTTGCATCGCGTGATTGCACGCCTGCGCGACACTGACTATCGCACCTATATGCTCACCTATCCAATTGGCAAAGCACTCGTGATGCAACAGCTAAATCAGTCAAGCAACCCTGCAGAAAAATTCTATGAGATGCTTAAAGCTGTGAATTATCCGCTTAATTAATTCCTTCACAAGCTATGCGCATTTTTTCTTGGTTTGCATTTAGCATACTTTTTTCTACGCTTCTTCTCTCTTGCGATGCTCGCCCAAAACCAAACGGCAAGTTGCTCCCAATTCGGCTTGGCGACCGATTTGGGTTTATTGATGAGACAGGTCAAAAAATTGTTGAGCCGATTTATACCGATGCTGGCGATGTATGCGAGGGCTTAGCACTTGTCATCGAGAACGGTGAAAAGTTCGGATTTATTGATGCCAGCACCGGTCGCGAGGTGATTAAACCACAGTTCCTTTCGGCGTGGAATTTCTCTGAAAACTTAGCACAAGTACGCATTGGCAAAAATATTGGTTACTTGGATAAGACAGGTGACATTGTCATTTCCGCGCGCTTTGAAGATGGATTGCGCTTCTCCGAAGGACTTGCCGCTGTAAAGGAAGGTGGCAAGTGGGGTTATATCACCCCGCTTGGATTGTACGCCATTAAACCACAGTTCGATATGGCATGGTCGTTCTCACAAGGTCTTGCCTGGGTGAAAATCGGCAATCAGTTTGGTTACATCGATAAAACAGGCACACTTGTAATTAGTCCTCGTTTCGATCTGGCGCGTGAGTTTTCAGATAGCCTTGCTGCGGTGAATTTGAATGGTAAGTGGGGATTTATTAACCCTGATGGCACCTTTCGCATTCCACCAACTTTTGAGCAATGCGGTTCGTTCAGTGAGGGGCTGGCGCCTGTTGCACTTAAAGATTCATCTGGTGCACTCAAATGGGGTTATGCTAACAAAAGCGGTAAAATTGTTATTCCGATTGAGTTTGAAGGTGCACGAGAGTTCTCTGAAGGCTATGCTGCTGTCAAAAAGCAAGGGAAGTGGGGACTTATTGACAAAGGTGGTAATGAAATTCTCGCTCCACGCTTCGATCATATTGAGCCTTTCAAAGATGGTATTGCGAGAGTTCACGAAGGACGGCGCATTGGCTACATCAATCGTGCAGGCAAGTTTATCTGGGAACCTACATCGTAGCATACATTGAATAAGCTGCCTTGCATTCTAGCTGGGAATCTGCGCATAAATCACTATCTTCGCATCATTTCTTTTTTTGCAAAAGAATTTCAAGCCTGACACTCATTGCAGGCAATAATCTTGCTTATTTCAACGCAATGAAATTTACAGTTGAATTAAAACCTTTTGCAGACGCCGTCAGTAATGCGGTGCTCGCACTTCCACCCAAAGCTACAGACTTCAAGTTCGAGAGCATTCTGCTCACACTCGAAAAGAAAAAACTTTCACTCTTTACGACCGATGGTGACATCTCTTTTGCAACCTCTCTTACTACAGAGTCGGGCGATAAAGGCACCGTCTTGCTTAATGCACGACGCCTTCACGACATTCTTCGCAGCTTGCCCGATAGCAAAGCAGAGTTCGAAACCAAAAAGAAAGATGCCGAAGGCGAAGTCAACTTCATGATTGATACAGGTCGTGGCAAATACAAGATTTCAGGTAGCAGCGAGCGTCAGGAACGCACCGAAAAGAAACTTGACTTCGACCTTTCCTTTTCGCTAAGCAGCAAAGAGTTTAAGGATATTGCCAACAAGACACTCTTTGCGGTGAGTTTAGATAGCATGCGTCCTGCCATGATGGGGGTTTTGCTGGAACTTGAAGCGCAGCAACTTCGTGCTGTCTCCACCGATGGACATCGACTCTCGCGCTATACTCAACCAATTGAGACGGGTGCAAAAGAAAAACTTAAGGTCATTGTACCTTCGCGCGTCTTTAGCATCGTGCAAAAGTCCCTCGGCGATGAAGATACTGTTGAGATTTCTATTGCGACAAAAGAGGCACGCATTCAATTCAAGTTTGGAGAAACGGCATTAACAGCAAGCCTCATCGCTGAAAATTATCCAAACTACGAAGCTGTCATCCCATTAGAGAACGACAAGAAAATGATTGTCAATCGGGCAAGCTTAGCTTCAACGGTTAAGCGCGTCGCCCGGTTTTCTTCACGCGGCGATGTGCGGCTTCAACTTGAGGCAGATACAGTTAGGGTCTCGGCTGAAAATGCCGATGAAGGCGCATCAGCAGAAGAGACTGTACCGTGCAACTTCAAAGAAAATTTGCTAATTGGCTTCAATGCCAAGTTTCTTGAAGATGCCTTGGCACATCTCGACACTGAAGAAGCCTTATTTGAGTTTAGTACGCCTACGCGCGCTGCTATCGTCAAACCAATTCATCAAGGTAAACCACTTGACACGCATCTTATCCTTGTGATGCCTGTCCGGCTTAATGTTTGAACGAAGCGTATTGGGGTTGCAGAAAAGTAAAGTTACATTTTGAAGTGATAAGGGCAGACTCGTGCCTGCCCTTGCTCATTGTATTTAGTGGTGAGAGGGTTCGGGCACTGTGTTTAGGGTTTTCTCCCCATTCGTGATCTGGTTTGACACCCCAAATTCATTGACTCTACCCTTACCACGTTCTATTGAAAAGTCATATCGATAGATGTCGTAGAGTTCCGCATTAGGCTGCATCATTGTAAGCTCTTTGAGCAAACCTGTTTCTATATCGTACACCCATCCATGTAGATACGGGCGACCCTCAAAGTGCCACGCACGCTGCACGAATGAAGTTTCTGCGATGTTTCGCAGTTGTTCAATCACATTGAGCTCAATGAGCCGACGATAGCGTTGCTCTTCATCTTGAATTGCCTCCAGCTCCGCCGCATGAAATCGATAGACATCTTTGATGTGACGCAACCACTTGTTAATCAGTCCTAGACTTTGATGCCCCATCGCGTTTTTGACGCCACCGCAGTTGTAGTGCCCGCATACAATCACATGTTTAACTTTCAAGACTTCGACGGCATATTGCAGGACGCTTAGCATGTTAAAGTCAGTGTGAATCACAAGATTAGCAATATTGCGATGCACGAAGAGTTCTCCTGGCTCCGTTCCCGTAATCTCTTCAGCAGGCACTCGACTATCAGCACAACCTATCCACAAGAACTCTGGAGTTTGGTTACGCGCCATCTTCTCAAAGTAGTCAGGACGGATATCCAGCTTTTCCTTTGCCCATGCTTTATTTGCCAGAAGCAGTTTCTTGTACGACTCCATTTTTCAGTCTCCTTTTGTCATTTTTGTTAAAATCTGGGAACAGCGGGAGAGACTTTGAATCCATGTATTTGAGCTCTACGGTGATGTTGCGATACTTGCCTGCTTCTCGGAAGTCGTCAACTACTTCGTAAATATCTCTATCAATAAATACAGCCTTTGTGCCTTCGATAATCACAAGCGAGTTATCTGGAATTTTTGCCAGTTGCTCTTTCAGTTCTGCCTTATTGACAAACGACATATCTTTATTGAAGCGAATGAGATAGTAATTGTCTTGATTTATCATCGTAATTGCGGAGTGATGATATACTCTTAGCACAAAGAAGATTGCCACGGCTGAACCAATGAAAATCCCAATCAGCAAGTCTGTAAAGACGATAGCAATGATAGTAGTGATAAACGCTAAGAACTGTTCGCCCCCAGTTTTATACATCGCTTTGAAGAGCTTGACGCTTGCAAGTTTGTAGCCCACAGTGATGAGAATTGCGGCAAGACTTGCCAGCGGAATCATGTTGAGCACATTTGGAATCAGCGCTACTGCAAGGAGGAGGAAGACACCATGCACAAAGGCGGAAGTGCGTGTGCGCGCGCCAGCATAGATATTTGCCGATGAACGCACAATCACTGCCGTCATTGGCAATCCCCCTAACAGCCCTGACACAATGTTACCTATACCTTGTGCCCGCAGTTCTTTATCTGTATCTGATATCCGCTTGAAGGGATCAAGTTTGTCGACTGCTTCCACCGAGAGCAATGTCTCCAGACTTGCCACGACCGCCAAGGTCAGTGCAACGATGTATGTATCTTTGCGCATCAGCGCACTAAAATCAGGCAGCGTCAGGCTCTGCAATAGATATGTTGGATTCTCAAACACTGGGAGCGACACCAGTTGCGCTTTTTCTTTCGTTAGGTGCAAACTCGGCGCCTCTGGAAAAAGCGCAATGAAGAGTTGATTGATGATGATGCCCAGAAACACCACCGCTAATGGTCCGGGCACAATTTTGAAAAATGAGTAGCGTTGCAGAAATGGCTTTTCCCATACCACCAGCAGGATAATGGAAATTAGGGTAATCAGCGTCGCAGTAGGAGAAATATCAAAGAGCGTCGCGATCAGTTGAGCAAATGCACTATCTTCTCCATAGTGCTGCAGGAACTCAATATCTTCTCGGTCGTCGTATTGCCCTGTGCTATGCCCAAGCGCGTAGGGAAATTGCTTGATAATGATAATGATACCGATCGCTGCAAGCATGCCTTTGATAACACTGTTTGGTACATAGTCGCCAATCACGCCTGCTTGCATTACCCCGAAGAGAATTTGCAAGCCCCCAGCAATCACAACCGCTGCAAGGAAGGCTTCAAATGATCCTAACTTTGCAATAGAAGAGGCTACAATGACCGTTAGCCCTGCTGCAGGTCCTGACACACTAAGTTCAGAGCCCGAAAACAGCGTCACGATTATTCCCCCAACAATCCCTGCAATTAGACCAGAGAAGAGCGGCGCATTTGAGGCAAGCGCAATTCCTAAACACAGTGGGACAGCAACAAGAAAAACAACAATACCAGCGGGGAAATCGTACTTGAAGTTTTCTGCTAGTCCGGGTTTAAACTCATATTTGCCTGTCATTTTGTTACTCCTACTTCTTACTTAGTTTAACAGACTCCCGAACATCATCGGCAGCAAACACTCTTGATAACACGTGGAAAACTTTCCCTTTTATCCACGTGTAAAACTCTGTGAAATCTACGTGCATAGACTGTTAAGAACAGCCATGCAGGTGTGAATACCAATTGTTATTTTGATCTTGTAATCTATGGTATGTGGAAAAGAAACCTGCTTTTCACATCCTATCCACAAGGACGATTCAGTCGTTTTTACGCGCAAGCTCTTATTTTTCAAGGAGTTGTGGTAATAAAAAAGACTTTCTCCACATTTCCACATAGTCAATATCTTCAAACGTTTTAAATGTATAGACACGTAAGAAAGACATTGTAGTAAAAGAAGCCTTGGTAAAATTTTCAGAGTCTGACATTGAAACTGCTTTCTTTACATCTCACAAACTTTCGCCGGCATACGTCGCTGCTGCTTTCGCTGGATTCAGGCGTCAATATCCTCTATGGGCGCAATGGTGTAGGCAAGACGAACATCTTGGAGGCTGCACATTTTGCCTGCCTTACAAAGAGCTTGATTGACGCAAGCGATGCAGAATGCCTGCAATTTGGAGCCGAGCATTTTGAAGTGGAAGCTGAGATGCAAAGCGACTTGGGTGTGCACTCCAGTGTGAGAGTGTATTTTTCAAAACAAGCCGGCAAACACGTGTTCATCAATCGTACTGAACTTGAACAGTTCTCCAAAATCGTGGGTGAATATCCATGTATAGCACTCTCTCCATACGACCTTGCGCTGGTACAAGGCGCACCGCAAGAACGTCGACGCTTTCTTGACAATACTATCTCGCAAACCAATCGTGCATACCTTGAAGACTTGCTTGCCTATAGGCGTGCACTCCATCAACGCAATCGATTACTTGCGGAAATCAAACAGCAGCTGCGTCCAAATTCAGCACAACTTTCGTCGCTTGAGGTGTGGACAGAGCAACTGATCCGACTTGCTGCAGCAGTCGTCTGTGAGCGCATAAAGTTTGCAAGAGAATTTTCAAGTTATTTGAAAACAGCTTACCGACAGTTTGCCTCGTTCAGCGAAGAGCCTGAATTGCACTACGAGATGGACGTGGAGATTGAAATTGGGGATGCAGCAGAAAGGGATAAAATTGCGGCAGGCTTGCAGCTCAAATTCAAACTTCTGCACACCGAAGAATGTCGGCGGGGTCAAACTTTGCTCGGACCGCACCGCGATGATTTAGAGTTTCTCATGAACGGTAATTCGCTCAAACGCTATGCTTCGCAAGGACAGCATAAAACATTTCTTGTTTGTCTAAAACTTGCTCAGCATGCTTATATTCGAGAACGACTTAGCGAAATGCCGATTTTCCTGCTCGACGATGTGTTTAGTGAGCTTGATCGTGAGCGTGCAAATGACTTGATCGAGATTTTGAAATCACTGGGTCAATCGCTGATTACGACAACAGAGCGCAAATCGTTTAGTGGGGTGAGTCAAATTGATGTGGCGTATGTTTGTCATGCTGCGCAGTAGCGTATGCAAGAAAAGAAAACTTACTAAATCAGATTGAGAGATGTCCTACACGAGGGTTCCAAGTCGCTTTGAGAAAGTACTTAGCGCACTGTATCATGATTTGAATTTTGATGCTGCTGAAGAGTTTGAGATTATCAAAATGTGGTCGCAGGTCGTAGGTGGCCACATTGCGCGCATCTCAGAAGTCGAGAAAGTTGTAAATGGCGTGCTTTATGTGAAAGTTAAAAACTCAGCATGGCGAAATGAACTCTCCTTCAAGAAGCAAAGCATCATTGCGCAGCTTAATTCAAAGCTGCAGCGCAACTTGGTGAAAGGCATTGTCTTCAAGTAAAAGAGTGCCTGCAGCGCCAGAGTGCAGAAATGACCAGTAGTGCGAGATGCACAAAAAATCGACGAAAATCTTTTGGAAAATTGGTGCTGAAACTTATCTTTGCAGTCCTAATTTTAATCAACAATTTCTTAACACGGTTCAGTTCAGAAATACAACTCAAAACAGTTTCAAAGCAAGGCAAGGTTGAAATTCTAACGCTTAACGCTTTTTCAAGTATGGCAAAAACGAGAAACTTTACGAAACGACGGTCATTTTTGACGGGAACTTAGATGACGAAAACACCCAAAGTGCGATTGAGAAAGTAAAGCAGCTTATTACTTCGCTCGGAGGTAATATCAAAAACATTACGGATAACGGTCGTCGGAAGCTCGCCTACAAAATTGGTAAGCACACAATCGGCTACTATATACATATCGAGTTTACAGCCCCACCCACGATGCTAGCAGAGTTGGAGCGTCAGTATCGGCTCAACGAGCAGATTATTCGTTTCCTCACCATCATTTTAGATAAGCCGCTCTTGGAGATCCGCGAGCGTGTAGCTAAGTACGGCACAGCGCAACCCTCCACTGAGTCTAAGCCTGAGACTGCGCAGGATGATAAAATTCTTTTCTTAGCGTTCTATGTCTTTGTAATAAAACCAACTTATGGAGGAGAGCAATGGCAGAGTTAAAAATGCCAGAAATCAACAGCGTGGTTATCGCAGGCAACCTAACCAAAGACCCAATTTTCAGACAAACCACCACAGGTACGCCTGTCGTGAATTTTACAATTGCGTGCAACCGTCGCTTCCGTGACAGCAATAACGAATGGCAGGAAGATGTGTGCTACGTCGGTGTTGTTGCCTGGAATAAACTTGCAGAATCGTGCCGCGATAATCTACACAAGAGCAGTGCGGTGCTGGTTGATGGCGAACTTCAAAGCCGAACTTGGAAACTGCAAGATAACACTACGCGTACTGTGGTTGAAATTAAAGCTCGCCGAATTCAATTCCTTAACAAGCGCCGTCGCAATGACGATGACTCTGGTGTCGTAGAAGAATACAGCGATGATTCGCAGGTAACCAGCAAAGACCTCTACGAATACAAATATCTCAATGGGGATAGTGAGCTTGCAACAGACAGTCGATAACCTACGCAAAACCAAATGATGTATTGAGCCATGCAACTTAAAAGTCCAGTCTCGAGTCGCCCTGCGCAGCGCGCTATTGTAGCACGCAGCCGCGCAGCGAGCGTACCTGCAAAAAATCAAGTCGTATTCTTCGACTACCGTGATGAGCGAAAACTTCGTCGTTTTATCAATGAGCAGGGCAAAATTATCCCGCGCCGCATCACGGGGCTTTCTGCCAAAGAGCAGCGACTTCTAACCAAATCCATCAAGTGGGCACGGCACCTGGCGATCATTCCTTTTGTCTCTGACCAAATCAAGTAACGATTCAACTATGCAAGTGATTCTGAAAAAACAGGTGGAAAAACTCGGCGAGCCAGGCGAAGTCGTCAAGGTCAAAGATGGCTACGCACGCAATTACCTCATTCCGCGTGGCTTAGCTGTGCGGGCCACCGATGGCATGCTTAAAGCGCTCGAAGAAGAAAAGAAGCAAAAAGCCTTCAAGATTGAGCGCGAACGCAAAGCTGCACGAGAACTGGCAGAATCGCTGGAACGGCTCTTGCTAAATATCAAAGTCAAGGCGGGTGAAGAGGGACGGCTTTACGGTACAGTTACAACCCAAATGGTTGCCGACGCTCTCAAATCCAAAGGTTTTGAGATTGATCGCAAGCAAATTACCATTGACCCACCCATCAAGCAGGTCGGCAAACACGAAGTTGCCGTGAAACTTTACTCCGATGTGGTCGCAAAACTTCAGCTTGAAGTCGAAGCTGAAGCAAGCGAGTAAACCTGTCTCAAAAAACTATATCCTTTTCAGGGGTTAAAGAATTTGGGGCGAAGTTATGTCTTCGCCCTAATTTTTAAGGCATTTTTAAGGCATCTTGCTCACAAGTGCGCCCGACGGGAGTTGAACCCATAACCTTTGGCTTCGGAGACCAACGCTCTATCCAGTTGAGCTACGGGCGCAAAACAGCAGTAAGCAAAAATACACGAGTTTCAAAGTCTGAACAAGTCTGCACAAGCATCTCTCTGTCCCTACCCTGCCGTTTAGCTTTGTGATAATGCTTGCATTGAGGTCACACAGTAAAAAAAGCGTCCTGTAGGTTTGTGCAAGACGCTGTCACCGAGGCAAGTTGATGATGACCATCTTACTTCAGCAGCATCATTTTTCTAGTTTGCGTAAATGTCCCTGCTTGCAAGCGATAGAAATACAGACCACTTGCCAATTGCACAGCATTAAACGATACCTGATACCGTCCCGCTTCTTGGCGTCCTTCTACCAGTGTTGCCACCTGACGACCGAGCATATCATAAATCTTCAAACTTACTTCGCTGCTTACAGGCAGTTGATAACTAATCACTGTCGTCGGGTTAAACGGATTAGGATAGTTCTGCAAAAGTTCAAACGTGCGTGGCAGACCGGCTTCAACTTCAATGGTGGGGCTGTATTCAAAGGTGCCGTCAAAATCCACTTGCTTGAGGCGGTAGTGCACTTTGCCTGATGCAGTCTGGTCTACAAATGCATAACTTTGTGCTGCTGATGTGGTGCCGTTGCCTCTGACAAAGCCCAGCACTTGCCACTCTTCACTTCTCACGCTGCGGTTCTCGCTTCGTCTTTGCACTTCAAAGCCGGCGTTATTCTGTTCAGAGGCTGTACTCCAGCGAAGTTCAATGCCACGTGCAACAGGTTGAGCCTCAAATGACTTCAGCTCGACAGGGAGAGGGTTTTCAGCGGCAAGTGAAGCAATAGCAAAATCACCATAGAAGTCCTCCATGCCAAAGGTTGCACTCAGAATGCTGCTACTATGCGAAGTATTCACAGCTTGCCAAAGATGCAAGGGAGATTCGCGACGCACAATAAGCAGGCGGTCTGGGTTCGTGATGCCGTTAATCCCTGTAAGATCAATATTCAGTGTAACAGAGCCGAAAGAAACAGCACTATTGGAAATTGTCCAATAGCGCTCTGGCGAGACCTTATCAGGAATGAACGCACTGCCTGTTTGCGGTGTTGCTGCAATAGATGCAATAGCATTCAGGTTTGGTGCAGCGGCATTGAAACGAATGCGCTCAATAAACCCGAGCTGACTTTCAACACCAGAGAGGTCAATTGTGATGCCTGTTGCACTTGCAGGGAGCGCAGTTGTGTTATCATAGACGGCATCGCGTACGATGATGCTGCTTGTAACTTGTACTTCAAAGGCGCCAATGTCCATTCTGCCGCCCGAGACGCGCACGAAGAGACCGCCACGCTGATCATTAGCCAGTGCATTTTCGCTGGGACTTGGATTGCCTTTGTCTATGGCAGGGCTACTGGCATTCAATGCGCATGTGCGCACGCTCCCGCCGTTGTTAGCAAGTGCACCAAGATTGGGGTTAATAGGATTGCTGCTCGTTCCAACAAGGTTGCTGTCTGCATCAGCATTGACGAGACCTGTCATACCAGAACCGTTACCGATGAGGTTATATCGGCTTGCTCCACCACTGTTGATTGAAAAGAGCTCGCTTGCGACTCTATTCTTAATTTTGAGGCGAGAGTTTTTTGCCCTGAAGAGCTCGTTGACCGAGAATGCGCTTGCGTTCGGATTCGGATTCGGATTCGGATAAGAATTCTGAATCGTACCTGACACATCTGGTCCATTGGGTGCAGTGTTCGTAGCCACAAGCGTATTGTTGAGATAGAGTTCACTACCATCTTCATAAATTCCACCCCCTTCAGTTGTTGCTGTGTTACCTGCGATGGTGCTATTGGAGATACTGCAAAGCCCATCGAGTGCCGCAAGAGCGCCGCCTTTTGGAGACTGATTACCAGAGAAAGTAGAGTTTGCTACATAAACAAAAGCATTGTTGTCTACAGCAAGAGCGCCGCCCTCACCACCTGTACCACAAGAATTGCCTGAGAATGTACAATTGAAGACTTCACATGTTCCATTCTGCACATAGAGACCAATGCCCTTGCCACCTGCTGTGTTCTCGCAATCACGAATTTCACAGCTATTGAGGCGCAAGAACTCTGCTGATGTGAGAATTCCAAGTCCGTTTTCGGTAGCTGAAGTTGAGCGTGCATTACGAAGCGTGAGACCAGCGATAGTAGTCGCAACATAACTGCTGGGTTGTGCGCGGCTCAGGCGGAAGTCGGGAAAAGATGCGGTATTAATACTACCCTGAATACTAAAGATACGACTAGCATTATTGCCACTAATGGCAAGATTATTTGCGCCCAATCCTATAATCGTGAGCGATTTATCAATCACAATTTGTCCACTGGTGAGCGTGATGGTTTGTCCAGTGAGCGCAGGGTTGAAAATCAGCGTATCGTTCTCAAGCGCATTCGTTACAGTGCTGCGCAGCGAGCCGGGACCGCTGTCACTGTCATTCAACACATAGATGGAAATTGGATCTGTGCTATCAAACGCACCAATGCTGGGGTTGTCAGGGCGTGAAAAGCCTCGTTGGTCGGTAGTAGGTCCAGACGCAGAGCCAGCGCGCCATGCAGGTGAGCCAGATAGCAAGGCTTTTGTTTCGGTTTTACCCCCGTTATCTGCAAGTGGTCCTAAGAGCGGGTTATAGCCTTGAATGGTCTGGCTAGGCGAATAAACTCCGCCGGAGAGTACATTTGGGGCAAGGAAGACAACACAGTTGTAGACATCGACGGTCCCGCTAACACGCATACTTTGAAAAATTGTGTTGGTCGCAGTTACTGTTCCGCTAGTGGCAACCAAGAGATTTTCATTTGAGGTAGGATTGTCGAAAACAGTGCAGTTCATCAGTGAGAGCACACCACCTGTTGCAGTTGTAATGACCTGTGTGCCAGGATTATTTGCGAGGGTTACATTTTCCATGGTTACAAAACCAGCGTGCTCAACAGCATTCACATTGTTAGAAAAAGTCGTATTCTTGACAGTGAGTGTGTCAAGCGCATTGCTGAAAATTGCGCCTCCGCTGCCAGAAGTGCTTGAGTTGTTGCGAAATGTGCAGGTGTCAATCACAAGTGAACCTGCAGCAGTTGCGCGAATTGCACCGCCTGCAGTAGGACCGCTTGCATTTTCAAAAATGAGATTGAAGAGCTCGACATTGCCTGCTGTAATTTCAAAAATGCGGGTGTTGCTGCCGCCGCTAATCGTAACCATTCCGTTTGTACCATGATGTCCGTCAATCAACAAGTTTTTATCAATGGTAATCGGCGATGTGAGCGTGATGGTGCCACTAAACCCCGTTTGAAAGTACACCGTGTCCCCCGGCGTAGCATCTTGCACAGCTTGACGAAGCGATCCTGTGCCAGCATTGTTTGTGTTGCTTACAGTAAGCTGCGCTGCATGCGATGTGCAGGCAAAGAGGAGCAGGATGACGAATGGACGGTAAAGCTTGTGCATTTTTTTGAGGATAGTTAAGTTAAAGAAACTCTATTTCTCAGGATGTCATACGTACAGCGGCAAGGAGGGGATGGCGTATCTAGAGAGCTTTGATACAACTTACTTCCCAGCTATCCTGCTCAGTGCGAATGTGGTGCTGGGCACCGTCGAAGCTGAATATACTCAGGTTGCTACATTGCTCCAAATCAAAATGTGTGCAACTGTGTTGAACGTCACAAAGCTGAAGGTAATCAGGTTAGAGAATACGGATCAGGTCAGGTATTTTTGCAAAATCACTTGTATGTGACTAAACATCATCTTTCTATGAATCAAGCGTTAAAGCACTTGCAATTGCGCATTGGTCAGCCGTTCGGCGACCAGCATCCTTCACCTGTTGGCAGATGGCTCAATGGGACGATTCGTAGGGTTCAAGCAGGTGAGTTTGAAGCTGATTTTCTTGTGCGCCCCGATATGACCAATCCTGTAGGGATTCTGCACGGTGGTATTATGTGCACGATTATGGATGAAACTATGGGCATTGCGATTTACACTCTGGACGATAGCAACTTTTTTGTAGCTATCAATCTTGTGACAGATTTTTTGCGCAGCGCAAAATTAGGTGAAGTCATTACAGCTCGTGCCAGAGTAGTGCGTCGCGGTCGACGCATCGTGCATGCAGAGTGCCATGTCTTCAATGCAGCGGGAGATTTACTTGCCAAAGGCTCATGTAACTGTGCAATCACAGAGCTAAGCAAAGTTTAGCAGAGCCTTAATGCAAGCTCAAAGTTGTTCAAGGAGCTTAGCAAAAGCGAGTGCAACTGCGTGCAGCGCACGCTCCAGTGTTAGCGGCTTTCGCTGGGGTTGATAAAGCAGCGCAAGATGAAGTTGTTCGTCGGGCTTGAGTTTTTGAGCAAGTGCGTCGAGCAGTGTCCATTTTTGTAGCCTGTAGGCTTCACGCAGGAGTCGCTTAATGCGGTTACGTGCTGTGGCGTGCCTCAAGGTGCGCTTGCTGACAGAAAACAGTACCATTGCTTTTGCCGAGGAGCACGAGGGCACGACATGGAAGAAAAGCCGCAGGTACGGCACTTGCACACTGCGCCCTGTCTCAAACAAGAGTTGTATGGCGCGCTTCTGACGCAGAATCTCACTTTTTTTAGAAAGGCTCGGCGGCGTGGTGCTTCGCCAGATGGTTGAGCCGACAAGGCATCAGAAAAAGGCTTAGCGTTGCTTATGGCTCATCGCATCGCTGACCGTCAATTTATACCGTCCTTTGGCACGCCGACGTGCAAGAACTTTGCGACCGTTTTTTGTTGCCATCCTTGCACGAAAGCCGTGCTTGTTGCGTCGTTTGCGATTGCTTGGTTGAAAGGTGCGTTTCATAGCCTAAAAAAATTCATAGTTTCAGAATGAGCGGCAAAAGTATTACATTTTTTCTGTAAAAACAAGTTTGTGCCTTGCGCCCTTTATTGTAGATTTAGCCCCCATTTTTTTGTCAGTAACCACACTTCAACGCAGGAATTGAGCATTACGGCAATGTTGTTTGTTTCAAGAAGGTAACTACCAGCTTTAGATGTTGGTGTGTGGATAAAATGTGAAAAAAATGTGTGCTTGTTCATAAAAGTTATTAATGACTTTTAGGATTTGATGTAAAAATGTGGAAAAGTTTGTCTTATTTGTCTTAAGCCTTTTTAATAAAAGCACTTATCTTAGTGAAATTTATGTGGATAACTTAGGAAGTGATGTGCAATTTGTCGGCAGAACTGCACAAAGTCTGTTGTGTAGAATGTTCTTGATAAACGGGCGTGTGGATAAGTAGGGCTGGTGATGTGGATTTTTGTCTAAAACAAGGTATCACTCTATGAGTGATTTAGAGAGCAAAACTATAGGAGAAGAGGCGCGCGCTGCTCAAGAGGCTTGGCAGCAGTGTCTCAATATCATTCGAGACAACATTAATCCGCAGAGTTTTAAGACTTGGTTTGAGCCTATCGTGCCGCTCAAGCTCTCAGGCGGTGAGCTCACGATTCAAGTGCCGAGCCAGTTTTTCTACGAGTGGATAGAAGAGAACTACTACTCACTGCTCAAACGCACTATTTTAGAAGTCATCGGTCACCAAGCCAAACTAACCTATTCTGTCGTTGTGCAGCAATCTCCGGTTGAACCTGTTACGATAAAACTCCCGCAGCAGCCTGCTGCAATTACGCCTGAAGTGCACACGATTGCGGTCTCGCGCGCTGCACATGATTTCTACAAAGCAAATGTGCAACGCTTTGAGAGTTACCTTAATCCGCGGCACAGTTTCGAGAACTTCATTCAAGGCGATTGCAATGCTTTTGCTTTAGCGGCGGCGCGTTCTGTTGCTGAAATGCCGGGCAAAAACGCCTACAACCCGCTGGTAATTTATGGCGGTGTAGGATTGGGCAAAACGCATCTGATTCAAGCCATTGGCAACTACGCACGTATCAAGCGTAAAGCCGAGTTTATTCTTTATGTCTCCAGTGAAAAATTTGCAATTGATTTTGTTACAGCGATTCAAAACAACCGCATTAGCGAGTTTTCAGCCTTCTACCGCCACATTGACTTACTCATCATTGATGATATTCAGTTTTTTGCAGGTAAAGGCAAAACGCAAGAGGAAATTTTCCACATTTTCAACACGCTGCACCAAGCCAACAAACAAATTGTGCTCTCTTGCGATCGTCCCATCAAAGAACTGCGCGACATGGAAGAACGCCTGCTCTCGCGCTTTCAGTGGGGGCTGATGACCGATCTGCAGGCACCTGACTTCGAAACTCGGCTTGCGATTTTGCGCCGCAAACTTGAGGACAATGGCGCAACGCTGCCAGATGATGTCGTCAATTTTATTGCAACTAATGTAACCACGAACGTGCGTGAGCTTGAAGGCTGTCTTGTGCGCTTGCTTGCTACCGCCTCGCTGCAAGGCAAAGAAATCGATCTGGCACTTGCTAAATTGGTGCTTAAAGACATCATTCGCGACCGCAGTGTTAATATCACGCTCGAGATGATTGAAAAAGTTACATGTGAGTACTACAACATCTCACCCAACGATATCAAGGGCAAATCGCGTAAACAAGAAATTGCAATGGCGCGTCAAGTGGCGATGTATCTTGGAAAGCGCTTGACCAATTCTTCTTTCAAGACAATTGGACTGCATTTCGGCGGACGCGATCACTCCACGGTCATTCATGCTGTAACTAGCATTGAGCAGGAGCAGCAAACATCGCCTGAACTGCGGCGCGACCTTGCTGAAATCAAAAAGCGTCTTGAAATTCTCTCGCTCTGATCATTTTACATGCGTCTTGCGTTATCTTCCTAACTCAATTTGGACATCAATGGACGAAGAAAACAAAACCTCAGACACGGCGCAATCTTTGGAAGCCTTGATAGCGCGTCTAGAAGAAATTGCGACACTCATTCAAGAAGGTCAACTCGGATTAGAAGAATCGATTAAACTCTATGAGGAGGGCCGTCGCATTGCACAAATCTGTCAAGACCGTCTGACAGCAGCGCAGCACAAGCTAGAAATTCTCTCGCCCTTGCGCTCCAGCGACTCTGATATTCAGCCAGATGTGTCGCCCGGGCAGGATGACTCACCGTCGTCGAAGAATTTACTTGCCTGACTCCCACAGCAGTCCAACAAGGGAGCAGGATGGGCGCGCTGGGGGTGCCGAGTTTGCACAAATGAAAAAGTCCTGACGGCACATCAGGACTTAACCAGAAGAAGATGATGTTGCTCCGCGAGCAGGATTCGAACCTGCGACCCATCGGTTAACAGCCGATTGCTCTACCGCTGAGCTATCGCGGAATGCATAAAAGACAGAACTTTCGCACAAGCAATCAGTCGTGTCCAGCTGTGTGCTATGCAAAATCAAGGGTTGCAAAGATAACAGTGCGCGTGCTGATTTCCAAATTAAAAAAATTTTCATTTCTACTGCCTTTATCCTATATTTGCCGCTCTTTTTAAGGATAGCAATGAATGGTGATGGGAAGGTGGGGCGTGAGCCGCTTGTGAAAATCAAAAATTTCGCATCTCTCGCAAGGCAAGCACAGTTATCATTTTGTGCTAGCAAGTGCGGATTTTCAAGATGCAGCGGTAAGCACGAAGGTATTTCCAAATCCAGTAGAAGTGAGCCTTTCTCTGGATAAGGGATTGTCAGGCATCACAGTTGATATTGTGGTAAGTTCAGTTGCGATCCTGGAGTGCGATCGGTGTTTAGCCACGCTACATCGGCATATTTCTGGGGAGTATCGCATTTTTTATTCGCAAGCGAAATCCATGCAAGTCGAGGACTGGCAAGATGAAATACGATGGCTCGGCAGAAACGATTTTGAAATTGACCTTACGGACGATGTGCGTGATACACTGCTGCTTGCTGTGCCCATGAAAAATGTTTGTGAACCAGCTTGTATGAATCAAGCAAAGCTACTGTCAAGCCATCCAGAGCAATCAGACAGCGTGCCTGAATCGGAGTGGCAAAAAGCGCTGCACCAATTGAAACAGAAGTTTAATGAAAACCTGCGCTAGCAGAGGAGCAACACAAAAGAAACACAGAAACCAGACCAGAAACCAGAACCAGATATGCCAAATCCGAAACGCAGAATGTCTAACTCGCGCACGGACAAGCGTCGGGCGCAGTTCAATGCGCGTACCAAGCCTGCCACGATGATTACTTGCCCAAACTGTGGTGCGATTACAATCATGCACCGTGCTTGCTACAACTGCGGTTACTATCGCGGTCGAATCATCGCTAAGAAGAAAGAATCCGCAGCAGAATAATCTGTTCAGACCACTCACTATAAATCGTCTTAACCCTGCTGCTGCATCAGCGCAATGAAAGCCGCAATTACTGCTACCGCAAAGTATCTGCCGACCGACGTGCTAACTAATCACGATTTCGAGAAAATGCTCGATACCAGTGATGAGTGGATTCGCACGCGCACCGGCATTTGCGAACGACGCATCTTGAAAGATCCGACAAAAGCTACAGCTTACATGTGCGCTGAAGCCTCGAAATCGCTGCTTGAAAAGCGAGGTATTGAGGCAACGGAAATTGAGCTCATCATCGTAGCGACCATCTCGCCCGATATGTTTTTTCCTTCAACAGCCTGCCTGGTTCAAGATATGATTGGCGCAAAACGCGCTTGGGGGTTTGACCTCTCTGCGGCGTGCTCAGGCTTTCTGTATGCCTTGTGTGTGGGGGCACAGTTCATTGAGACAGGCATGCATAAGAAAGTGCTGGTCTTAGGGGGCGACAAAATGTCCTCAATTGTCGACTACACTGACCGCAATACGGCTATCCTTTTTGGAGATGCGGCAGGTGCGGTGCTGCTTGAGCCTGCACGTGAAGGTTACGGCATTTTGGATGCACGACTCTATGCTGACGGCACCGCGGGCAAAGATTACCTCTACATGCACGGCGGGGGCAGTCTCAATCCACCTACACATGAGACGGTCGACAAAAAGATGCACTATGTGGTGCAAGATGGCAGGGCAGTCTTCAAGGCAGCTGTCGTGGGCATGGCAGAAGTTGCTGCTGAAATGATGCAGCGCAATCGCCTGAGCAGCGAGGATGTCGATTACCTTGTACCGCATCAAGCAAATTTGCGCATCATTAGTGCCACAGCAGAACGCATGGGTATCGGCATGGACAAAGTCATGGTGAATATAGATCGGTACGGCAATACGACAGCGGCAACCATTCCAATCTGCCTTGCAGAGTTAGATGAACAAAAGAAACTGCGCGATGGTGCGAACCTGATTTTGGTAAGCTATGGCGCTGGATACACTTGGGGCGGTATCTACCTGAAATGGCAGTTGTGATTTTGCGCACAAAATTGTTAACTTACTACCCGTTTTGGGTGTTTGCCGAGTGTTCTTTGAAAGCCCCGCTGTTCTTTGTGATGACAGAATGAAACAGTTATCGGTATTTAAGGCACGAAACAAGATGACCAGGCGCAGGGCGTAAGCCCAAGTAACATTTGCGCCGCAGGAGCACAGAGCTATGAATTTTATTTTGTTTAACCGTCAGTAGTCTCATAACCAAAAACAAATCACACTTCGCGCTACTGACCAAACAATATAAAATTATGAAGAAGACAGCTCTCGTTTTCCCAGGACAAGGCTCGCAGTATGTGGGCATGGCAAAGACACTCTGCGAACAGTATCCGGAGTGCGCCGAAATCGCTTTGCAAGCCGATGAAATTCTCGGCTACCCGCTTTCGGAGATCATGTTCACTGGCGATGAAAATCTGCTTCGTCAGACCCGCCACACACAACCCGCGATTTTCCTTCACAGCTACCTGCTCTTTCGGTTCATCGATAGCGATGAAATTGCCATGACCGCTGGACACAGTCTTGGCGAATATACAGCACTTTGTTACGCTGGCGCGCTCTCATTTGAAGATGCACTGCGCGTGATAGCCAGACGTGGCGAATTGATGCAAGAAGCCGGTGAAAAATGGCCCGGCTCTATGGCAGCGATTATCGGCTTGCCTGATGACAAGCTCATGGCTGTTTTAGCTACAGCTTCAGAGCAAGGTATCATTCAAGCTGCAAATTTCAATTCACCTGGGCAAATCGTGCTCTCTGGCGAAATTGCAGCAATCAAAACAGCAATTGAAATTTCAAAGAAGTACGGTGCAAAACTTGCTAAAGAACTAAGTGTTTCAGGAGCATTTCACTCGCCGCTGATGAAGCCAGCAAAAGATGAACTCGCTGAGATGCTCAATCAAGTCGATATCCAAGATGCCAAGATTCCTGTCTGCATGAACGTGGATGCATGCCTGACAACCAACGCCGAGGAGATTCGCAAAAAGTTGGTACGTCAGCTCACCAATTCGGTGCTCTGGCAACAGTCCGTGGAGGAAATGATTGCAGCAGGTGTCACAGAGTTCATTGAAGTGGGTCCGCAGCGCGTCTTGCAAGGGCTAATCAAGCGTATCAACCCAAATGTTACGGTATTTGGCATTGATACTGTGCAAGATGTCGAGAAACTGCGTGTTCCTGTTGGTGTGGAGCAAGTAGCATAATTCATCTCATCAATGACGTTAGACTTAAGCGGGCAAATCGCGCTGGTAACGGGCGGCACACGAGGCATTGGCAGGGCGATTTGCCTCCGTCTGGCTGAGGCGGGTGCATCAGTAGTATTTACATACAAATCTTCAGCCGATAAAGCCGAGTCGCTTCGACAAGAAATTGAAGCGATAGGGCGTAAAGCAATAGCGATGCAAGCAGACGCTGAACAATTTGCACAAGCTGAAAAAGTCGTGCAAGATGTGCTACAAGCATTTGGGAATTTGCATATTCTCGTCAACAACGCAGGCATTACGCGCGATACACTATTGATGCGCATGAGCGAAGCACAGTGGGATGAGGTCATCGCCAGCAACCTAAAGAGTGTGTTTAACTACACGAAAGTGGCACTGAGACCGATGATGTCGCAGCGCAATGGGCGCATTGTCAACATTACTTCAGTGATTGGGCTAACAGGAAACGCTGGACAAGCTAACTATGCGGCTTCGAAAGCTGGTATCATTGGTTTTACAAAGTCGGTAGCAAAAGAAGTGGCTTCGCGCAATGTGCTGGTCAATGCCGTAGCGCCCGGTTTCATTGATACAGAAATGACAAGTGCGCTTTCCGAAGAACAGCGCAAAGCCATTGAGAGCATGATTCCAATGAGACGGACAGGTTCTGCTAAAGAAGTTGCCGATGCTGTACTCTTCTTGTGCAGTGCACTTGCAGGATATATCTCGGGTGAAGTGCTACGCGTGGATGGCGGCTTAGCCATGTAAGCTATTTGGGAGAGGCAAAAGCCCGTTGTATATTCGCCCCGTTTTGTTCAAAATATCAAAAATCTGATAAAAATCTTTTGGATTCTCTTTAACCAAAACCACCTTTCATGGAGGAACAAATGACCGTAGATGAAGTGAGAGATAAAGTCTACAACATCATCGTCACAAAAATGGGCGTCAGCCGCGACCAAATTAAAGATGACGCCAAATTCACAGACGACCTAGGCGCCGATTCGCTCGATAATGTCGAGCTTGTGATGGAGTTTGAAAATCAATTCGGCATTCAAATTCCTGATGAAGATGCACAAAACATCTCGACGGTAAAGAATGCGATTGATTACATTTTAAGCAAAAAGAAATAAGTCTAATTTCCCTCTAAACCAGTTTTGGCAAAAAGCCCAACTTTGCACAGCAAAAGTTCTCACACGCTGACAGAGTTGGGTTTAACTTTGAAGTGTATATGAGACCACAACGGCAGCGTGTCGCAATTACGGGCGTGGGTGTAATTACGCCAATTGGCATTGGACTGCAAGCATTTTGGGGGGCGATGATGGCAGGCAAAAGCGGCGCAGGACCCATCACCCAGTATGATGCCACGCAGACTGAAACCAAATTTGCTTGCGAAGTCAAAGATTTTGACCCAAACACCTACATCGACCGCAAGGCCGCGCTGCGTATGGACAGATACTGCCAACTGGGTGTCTCTGCTGCAGAAATGGCGATTGCAGATGCACAGCTTGAGCGTCTGAACATTGACCGCACCCGTGTAGGGGTCATTTTTGGCACAGGCATTGGCGGTATGATTACCTACGATCAACAATTCCGCACCTATATGCAAAGCGGTGCCGACCGTATCAGCCCGTTCTTTATCCCTATGATGATTCCCGACATTGCTGCTGGGCACATTTCCATCAAGCACAAGCTGCATGGTCCAAACTATGCGACGGTCTCTGCCTGCGCTACGTCGCTCAATGCGATTATTGATGCCTATATGATGATTCAGATGGGCTATGCAGACATGATGATTTGCGGTGGCTCCGAAGCTGTAATTACACCGCTGGCTGTTGCAGGTTTCAATGCTGCACGCGCGCTCTCTACGCGCAACGACGACCCTGAACATGCCTCACGACCGTATGACAAAGATCGGGATGGCTTCGTGATGGGCGAAGGGGCAGCGGCGCTGGTGCTAGAAACTGTAGAATCAGCCGAGAGACGCGGGGCACACATTTATGCTGAACTAGCTGGCGTTGGAATGAGTGCAGACGCCTATCATCTTACTGCACCGCACCCTGAAGGCGCAGGTGCTATGCTCTCCATGCAGCGTGCAATTGATGAAGCGGGAATTTCGCCCAAGCACATTGAGTACATTAACGCTCACGGCACTTCCACACCACTGGGCGATATCGCTGAAATCGTGGCAATCAAGAAAGTCTTCGGTGAGGATGTCCAAGGCGTGAGCATCAGCTCAACAAAGTCTATGATTGGGCATCTGCTTGGTGCAGCAGGTGCCGTGGAATCGGTAGCCTGTCTCCTCGCAATTCAGCATCAGTGCGTGCCGCCGACAATCAACATTTTCAACTTAGACCCTGCTGTAGATGTGGATGTAACGCCAAACAAACCTAAGCCACGCGAAATTAACTATGTGCTAAACAACGGGTTCGGTTTTGGTGGACACAATTGCACACTGATTTTTAAGAAATACACGACAAAATAGTATCTTGTAACAATTTATGGCAACCTACCGCAGCAGCAAGAAGTAGCAAGGATGATTTGATTGCAACCTAAACCTGAGGCGATCGATGTTGTTTTGGAACACGCTACTAGAGAAACTTTTTCGTAGACAGCACGCCGCATCTACACCTGCCCTCTCAGAGGAAGACCGCCGCCTCAAAGAACATCTCGAAGAACTCGTACAATATCCTATAAAAAGTTTAAATCTCTTCAAGGTTGCACTAACGCATCGTTCTGCAATTGATTTTTCTAACAAGGTAACTTTCGTCTCAAATGAACGCTTGGAATTTTTAGGTGATGCTGTGTTAGATTTGATTGTAGCCGAGTATCTCTACACATCCTATCCTGATTTTGACGAGGGAGAACTCACAAAATTGCGCTCACTGGTTGTGAATGCGAAAACACTTGCAGGCTATGCGCGTGCAATTCAAATTGGCAAGTTGCTCATCATCAGTGAGTCAGCCGCATCAATGGGCGTACGTAACAGCGACATGGCACTCTCCGATGCGATTGAGGCGTTAATTGGCGCCATTTATCTCGATGGAGGTTACATGCGCGCAAAAGAATTTCTCTACGCAAATGTGCTGAGTAAAACCAACTTTGACACACTGCTGAGCACAGAGCAGAACTATAAGAGTGTGCTGTTGGAATATGCACAAGCACAGCGCATCCCACTGCCTGTCTATACGATTACAAATGAGGAAGGCCCGCCGCACAACAAAATTTTTACTGTTGCTGTGAAGTTAGGCGATGAAGTGATGGGACAAGGCGTAGGGCGCAGCAAGAAAGAAGCTGAACAATGTGCGGCACGTGAGGCGGCAACAAAACTCAATCTCACGCGCGAGAAGCGACGAGTGCCACACATCGAAAACCCAACTCAGGTGCGGCTCTGAAGCTCAATCCACCAGTGCTCAGCCTACCAACGCGCAGCCAATCTAATCTACTGTAATCGGAATAACTACCTTAGTTCTATCCCACACCAGCATCATTTCGGTCGTATTTGCTTCTGGTACTTTGAAGAAAATCGTGAAGGCTTCAAACTCTCCTTCGGTCTCGCCTGTTGGAACATCAAAGCGCAACACTTCTTTTTTCTCATTCATGCGGAACTGTCCCCAAAGTCCCAGCTCGCTATTGATGAGCACGGTGAATTTATCTTTCTGTGGAATCGTGAAAAGTGAATACGTGCCCGCTTTGAGAGGCTTCCCTGCAATTTTAATGTCCTTTGTCAGTGTGATTTCTGTGGCTTCGTTGGCACCTGTACGCCAGACCTCACCATAGGGCACAAGAGCTTTCTCTTCTTTTGAGCCGAAAATCAATCGCCCTTTCTTGAACGGACGCGAGTAGACAACCTTGATGTATGCATCGCCGATATTGACTTTAGCGACCGCCATGGGACTTTGACGCGGCGCCAGAGAACGAATGTAATTGCTGTCCGGCTTCTGTGCGAACGCGCTTGCTGCAAAGAAAAAGAGTGCAAACAAAGAGATAAAAATAAATCGCATGATACAGTTTTTTGGATAAACGGTTTTGAGAAATCAACAACGCATCAGATATCTAAACGGCGCACATACTTTGCATTCATCTCAATAAACTCACGGCGTGGCTCAACTGCATCGCCCATTAAGGTCGAGAAAATTTTATCAGCTTCCATGGCACTTTCAATGCCAACTTGCAAGAGTGTGCGGTTCTCTGGGTTCATTGTGGTTTCCCAGAGTTGTTCAGGGTTCATCTCGCCCAGTCCTTTGTAGCGCTGCACCGTAACTTCCTTGCCTTTCTCTTCAAAGCGTTTGATGGCAGCGTCACGCTCTTCATCGTCCCATGCATAGACTGATTCTTTACCTGATTTGACAAGGTAAAGTGGCGGCTGCGCAATATAGACCCTACCGCTTTCAATTAGACCGCGCATATAGCGGAAGAGAAAGGTCAAGAGCAATGTGCGAATGTGTGAGCCGTCGACATCTGCGTCAGTCATCAAGATAATTTTGCCGTAGCGCAATTTCTCAGCGTTAAATTCATCATCGCCAATTCCTGTGCCAAGTGCCATAATGATCGTGCGGATTTCTTCATTTTCGAGCATCTTGTTGAGGCGCGCTTTTTCGACGTTGAGAATTTTGCCTTTGAGAGGCAAGATAGCTTGGAAGCGTCGGTCGCGACCTTGTTTGGCAGAGCCACCCGCACTATCACCTTCGACAATGTACAATTCACACAGTTCAGGGTCGTTGATAGAGCAGTCAGCAAGTTTGCCTGGCAAGCCTGCGCCGTCAAGCGCATTTTTGCGCCGTGTCATTTCTTTAGCTTTGCGCGCCGCTTCACGTGCTTGTGCCGCATTCAGGGCTTTTTCAATGATGATTTTCGCTGTGCCCGGATTTTGCTCAATAAACTCGCTGAGCTTTTCATTGACAATGGTTTCAACAATCGTCTGCGTCTCACTATTGCCAAGTTTCGTTTTGGTTTGACCTTCAAACTGTGGCTCTGGCACTTTGACAGAAACAATCGCCGTTAGTCCTTCACGGTAGTCATCACCAGTCAGTTGAAGATTCTTGGCAGATTTGAGCAAATCGTTTTTAGTAGCATATTGATTCATCGTGCGTGTCAAGGCTTTGCGAAAGCCAGTCAGATGTGTGCCGCCTTCTACCGTGTTAATGTTATTGACATACGACAGTGTGTTCTCTTGGTAGGAGTCGTTGTATTGGAAAGCGATTTCGACGAATGTGCCATCACGCTCGCCCTCGATGTAGATGGGTTTTTTCATCAGCGCGAGTCGATTGGCATCAACAAACGAGACGAACTCCACGATACCGCCTTTGAAGTGGAATTCATCGCGTCGTGGTTCTTTCTCGCGCAGGTCTTCAATAACGATGTGAAGGTTACGGTTCAAATACGCAAGCTCACGCATGCGGTCTGCAAGTGTCTCATAGCGGAACTCTCGATTCTTGAAGATAAGCGGGTCGGGCATAAAGGTTGTTTTCGTGCCCGTATCTTTTTCTCGGGTTTTGCCGATTTCTTTTACAGGTGCTTCAGGCACACCGCGGTGATACTTTTGATAGAAAATTTTACCTTCGCGCTTGACGGTAACTTCGCACCACTCCGAGAGCGCATTGACAACCGATGCCCCAACGCCATGCAGACCACCAGAGACCTTGTAAGAATTTTTGTCAAACTTGCCGCCTGCGCCAATCACAGTCATGACAAGTTCTAATGCAGATTTGCCAGTGTCTTTCTTGATAGCCGTAGGAATGCCGCGTCCTCTATCTGAGACCGTAACCGAGCCGTCAGCATTGATAGAGACATAGATGAAATCGTTATAGCCTGCAAGAGCTTCATCGACGGAGTTATCGACGATTTCATAGACAAGGTGATGCAGACCGCGAATTCCAACATCGCCGATATACATTGCAGGGCGCTTGCGTACATGCTCAATGCCGCTCAGAACTTGAATACTCTCTGCACTATACTCCTTTGTGGGCGCGCTAGCGTAATCGAGACTCTTCTCTACCATTGAAGATGGAATTTGCGTTAGCTAAAAAATTACTGCTCGAGATTTTAAATATACGAAAATTGCGGCTTGAAACCGTGCTTTTTTAGCAAGATTTCAAAGTGCAGGAAGTGCTTGTAAGTTCTTTTAGGAAAAGGAGTTGAGAAATGATAACCCTATGAAAGTTCAAGCAGGAAGGCTTTAAGGTGCTCAAAGTTGTTTTGCATCAAAATCGACATCTTAGGTTTGCTGATGGCATGGCGCAGACGCTCTGGCATCTCAATAGGGACAGGCAATAGCGGCTCAACGATATCTGCAAATTTGGCAGGATGAGCTGTTGCCAAAAAGATACCATGGGTTGGCTCTGATTGCGTTTGCTGATAAGCGTGCAGACCTAAATAGCCAATTGCACCGTGCGGTTCCGTGATGTAAGCATATTTTTGATAAATGTGCTGAATTGCGGCAGCAGTCTCTGTGTCAGAGAAACTGATACCAAAAATATCTTGCTGCATTTGCAAGTGTGTAGGATAGAGTTCTTGCATGCGTGCAAAGTTACTCGGGTTGCCGACATCCATGGCATTTGAGAGTGTACGCTGCGAGGGCTTCGGCTCAAAGAGACCTGTATGCAAGTACTTAGGCACAATATCATTTGTATTTGTGGCAGCAACAAATTTCTGAACAGCAAGACCCATCTTTTTAGCAAGTAAGCCTGCAGTTAGGTTGCCAAAGTTACCGCTGGGCACAGAGAAGACAATCGGTAAGTCAGTTTGTGGAAGTTGTGCTACAGCACGAAAGTAGTAGAAGGTTTGTGGCAGCAGTCGCGCAATGTTGATAGAATTTGCTGATGAGAGTGTCCAGCGTGTGCGGATGTCCTCATCTAAAAAAGCAGACTTTACGAGCCGCTGGCAATCATCGAAGGTGCCTTGCACTTCAAGTGCAATGACATTGCCGCCAATCGTTGTCAGTTGCTGCTCTTGAATATGGCTTACCTGACCGCTTGGATAAAGCAACACCACGCGTGTTCTGGGAAGGTTCAAAAATCCGTAACCGACTGCGCTGCCAGTATCTCCGGATGTGGCAACTAAAACAAGCAAATCACGAGGCTCATCTTGCAAAAAGTAGCTAAGCAACTGTGCAAGAAAGCGTGCGCCAAAATCTTTGAAGGCAAGTGTAGGACCTAAGAAAAGTTCCAGTGCGTAAAGATGTGTATCAAGTTTCACAAGTGGGGCATCGAAGGTAATAGCAGCGTCAATAATGCAGCGTAAGTCCTTTTCAGGCACGGCCTCTTGCAGCAAGACTTTAGCAACTTCAAAAGCCAATTCTTGTATGGAAAGATGTGGCAGTCGGCGGAAGACATCTGATGGCAATAAAGGAATAGATGTTGGCATGAAAAGACCGCCGTCCTGCGCCAGACCTTGCAAGACCGCTTCGCGTAGACCAACTTCTGATGCCCGACGATGAGAGCTATAAAGTCGCATACAGAGAACTTGGCACAAGCCGTGCGCCTTCTGGATTGATTTTAGAGATAAACTTGTCGCTTACGATACCTTGTTCTGCAAAAGCCTCCTGCATGGCTTGAGCAACACGCATTGCCACATCTGCATTGACAGTCAGTGCGAAGATAGAAGGTCCAGAACCTGAAATGCTGCAGCCCAGTGCGCCATGGCGCATTGCAGCGGTTTTCACTTGGTTGAAGCCCGGAATCAAAATAGAGCGTATGGGTTCAATGATGACATCGTTCAGTGAGCGACTGATGAGGTCGTAGTCAGATTTCATTAGACCGGCAACTAAGCCAGCGATATTGCCCCACTGTACGATAGCATCTTTGAGTGAAATCGTTTTTTTTAGAATCTCACGTGCATCTTTGGTTTTGACTTCAATGTGTGGGTGCACGACAACGGCGTGCAAATGCGCAGGTGTATTGAGTTCAACAATATCCAGTGGAGCGTAGCTGCGAATTAAAATAAATCCACCGAGAAGAGAGGGCGCAGCATTATCAGCATGTGCAGTGCCGCATGCTACGCGTTCGCCTTCAAGTGCAAAGGGCAAAAGTTCACTTTTTTTGAGCGGCGAGCCGAGTAAGGCATTTGCGGCGACAACAGCAGCAACTGCACTTGCAGCACTTGAACCTAATCCGCTGCCTAACGGCATTTTTTTGTGTACTTCGAGATCAATGCCTTGCTCAAGATGTAAATGCTCAAGCAGTTTCATCACCGCAATGCCTGCGGTGTTAAGTGCTGCATCGGTCGGCAGTTTGCCATTGTCTCCTATGATGCGCGTTATCCTAACTTTGCTGCTTTCATTGAATCGTGCCACGACTTCATCGCCGGGCGCATGCAGGGCAAAGCGAGAATATCAAAGCCTGCGCCAACATTAGCTACTGTAGCAGGCGCAAATGCAACAAAACAGTCATCTTTCATAAATGTATGACCAGATTTTGCGTCTATTCAAAAGACAAAGAGCACTACGACAAATAATTTGAAATCCACACCACGTTTGCAAACACTCCAGCAGCCGTAACCTCTGCACCTGCACCGGGACCCTTAACAACAAGCGGACGCTCGCAGTAGCGCTCAGTGGTGTAAGAAATAATGTTATCGCTGCCTGAGAGTGTGTAGAAAGGATGATGTGCATCGACTTCTTGCAACTTGACTTGCGCTTTTGTGCCTTCAAGACAAGCAATGAAGCAGAGCTTGCGTTTGTGCTGTTCGGCATGTCGCTTTTTTTCCTCGAAGATAGGGTTAGCTTTCTCGAGCTCCTTGAAGAAATCCTCAACCGATGGCGCATCAAGGCAGGCTTGTGGCAAGAGGTTCTCAACTTCAACATGATGCAATTCCAGCGGCAAGCCAACTTCGCGTGCAAGAATCAGAATTTTGCGAGCTACATCCATACCACTCAAATCATCGCGCGGGTCAGGTTCAGTATAACCTTTTTCTTTGGCTTCGCGCACCACGTCACTGAACTTGCGGGTGCCAACGAAATTGTTGAAAATGTAGCTAAGTGAACCTGATAGCACTGCTTCGATTTTCAAAATTTTATCGCCGCTGTTGAGCAGATCTTGTAGCGTATTGATGACAGGCAAGCCTGCTCCAACATTAGTTTCATAGAGAAACTTCACATCATTTTTGATGGCAAGCAGTTTCAGGTTGCGATACGCCTCATATTTGCCTGAATTAGCACGCTTGTTTGGCGTAACGATAGAAATGCTTGCTGAGAGAATTTCTTCGTAGTGCTCAATAACTTCATCGCTTGCAGTGCAATCAATAAAGATGCTGTTCGGTAAGTTCAAGTCTTTCATCTTAGCGACGAACTTTTTAAGGTTCGTGCTCTCGCCACATTCTTTGAGATGTGTTTGCCAATGTGCAAGGTCAATGCCGCGTTCCTGAAAGAGCATCTGTGAGCGACGCGCTAAGGCAATGACGCGAATATCAAGCGACTTTTCTTTAAGCAAGTTTTCACGATGCTCTCTCAGTTGGCGCAGAAATGTACCACCGATAAGCCCAGTCCCAACCAAGAACACATTGAGCGTTTTTTTCTCTGAAAGAAAGAAGGCTTCGTGCAGGGCGTTGAGTGCTTTAGATTCATCGCGCTTGTCGATGACAACCGAGATATTAAGCTCCGATGAGCCTTGAGCAATTGCGACAATGTTGATGCCATTTTTGCCGAGCGTCTGAAAAAACCAGCCTGCAATGCCGGTGCGATGGCGCATGTTTTCACCGACCGCTGCAATGATGGAGAGATTCGTCTCAACCTCAACTTCATTGAGCTTGCCAGCATTGATTTCCAGTGCAAACTCTTTGTGAATAGCCTGCTTGGCAAGTTTGGCTTCTTTTGGTGAGACGGCAACACAAATCGAGTGCTCTGATGAAGCCTGTGAGATAAAAATGACATTAATTTTTGCCTCCGCCAGAGCACTAAAGAGGCGTTTAGCTGAGCCCATTGTCCGTACAAGCCCAGTGCCTTCAACGCGAAGAAGTGCAACATCATCCAGTGAAGAAATTCCACAGACAGGGAATCGGCGTGCAGGCAGATTGCTTGAAATGAGTGTGCCTTCAAATGTCGGATTAAATGTGTTGCGCACTCGGATAGGAATGCCTGCGGTCATGGCAGGTTGAATGGTAGGCGCATAAAGCACTTTTGCACCAGAGTTCGACATCTCTAAGGCTTCGTCATAAGTCATCTGTGGGATAGAAAAGGCATCGGGCACTTTGCGTGGATCAGCGGTCATGAAGCCATTGACATCAGTCCAGATTTGAATTTCTGAGGCGCTAAGTGCTGCAGCGAAAAGTGCAGCTGTATAATCCGAGCCGCCGCGTCCGAGTGTGGTTGTCTGTCCATGCTGTGTAGAGCCAATGAACCCTGTGATAATTTGCAATGCAGGGCGCAAGCCGAAATAGGAACGAATGTTTGATAAGTCGTCTCAAGATCCACATGGGCAGCGCCAAAATGTTCATCTGTTTTCACAAGCAATCGTGCGTCAAGATACTCGGCATCAATACCTTGTTCACGAAAGGCTTCGCTCACAATGTAAGCGGAAAGACGCTCGCCGAAACTCAAAATGAAATCTAGTGTGCGTGGCGTGTATTCTTTGATAAGGAAAACGCCATTGAGCACATCCTCAAGTTCATTGAGCATCTTTTTAACACCTGCCAAAATTCCGCTTTGGCGATGCACATCAACCAAGGCTTTGACGGCATCGAGATGCCGCAATTCAAGTGCTTGCAGCAGCATGCGGTAGTTTTCATCACCTTGCGCAGCAATGTGACTTACTTCCAAGAGCGTATCGGTTACACCGCTAAAAGCAGAGACAACAACAGCCACTTTGCTCTGCTTGCGTTCATTCAAGACGATTTGTACAACTTGCTCGATATGTTGCGGCACGCCAACGGAACTGCCACCGAATTTGAGAATTTTCATAGCGATTTTTGAGCTGACAAAATAAATGAAGCGGCAAAGATACGAAAAGAACCGCAAGCCATGCAGCAACTTTGACAACATGCTCGGCAGCACTGGAGATTTGAGAGAGCGCATACAGTGCTGTATCTTTACATCTCACATCAAAAAGAAGCACAGTATGATTGAAGCCTACCTACCGATTTTTGCGATGATTAGCCTTGCGGTAACTGCAGGCATTGCACTCTCGGCACTAGGCATCGCTATTGGACCTAAACGTAAAACCGCACAAAAACTCACAACCTATGAATCAGGCATGGAACCTGTGGGCACAGGTAAGCAACGCATTTCCATCAAGTATTACCTTGTCGCCATGCTCTTTATTGTCTTTGATATAGAGGTTGTCTTTATGTATCCTTGGGCGACAAGTTTTCGTGAGCTTGGACTCGCTGGGTTTATTCCGATGCTGACCTTTGCACTGCTGCTGCTGGCAGGCTATCTCTACATTGTGAAAAAGGGCGCACTCGAGTGGGATTAAAACGGCTAATTTCGCCTTAGCGTTTTCAAAGAGCGAGTCTCTATAAACTAAATCTTGAGAAGTATGACGCAAAACAATCCTTTCGGCGATGGTTTTTTGACGACCACGATGGATGCAATTACCAACTGGGCACGCTCCAATGCGCTTTGGCCCATGCCAATGGGGCTTTCATGCTGCGCAATTGAAATGATGGCGATGGCAGGACCAAAGTATGATGTCGCACGTTTCGGCTCAGAGGTCTTTCGTATGTCGCCACGTCAAAGCGATCTAATGATTGTCGCTGGCACAGTTACCTATAAGATGGCACATGTGGTCAAAAAAATCTGGGACCAGATGCCTGAACCCAAGTGGTGCATTGCAATGGGCGCATGCAGTTCATCAGGTGGCATGTTTCGCTCCTATCCTGTGGTACAAGGTGTCGATCAATTTATTCCCGTCGATGTCTATGTGCCCGGCTGTCCGCCCCGACCAGACGCAGTGCTGCACGCTTTAATGGATATTCAAGAGAAAATCAAGCACCAGCGTCATTCTTTCCGCGATGCCTTGCTCTCGGAAGAAGGATTAGCTAAACTTGAGCGGCTAACTGAAGCAGAACAAAACCAACTTACCTTGCAGAAATAATCTGCATCATGGTTTCAAGAGGCGAACTGCACAGCCCACTTACACAAATGCTGATGCGCAGCGCGCCTTTAATGCGATTACTAAGGGTGGCAAGTTCAAGACGGCAGTGATAGCAAATGCTCACAGCGCAGTCATTAAGCTATCTGAGTGGCTCAGGATTGGTGATGAGATGGTAATGATTGCCCAAAAACCATAGTGCGAAAACGAACTAAAAAGCAACCAGTATGAAAGAGATTGTCCAAGCCCTGCAAGCCAAATTTAACGGGGCGATTAAAGAAGTTACAGAGTTCAGAGGTGAAACCACACTGCTGGTTGAAACAAAGTCGATTGTCGAAATCTGCCGCACGCTCAAAGACGATCATGGCTTTAACTACTGCGTAGAGATTTGCGGTGCCGACCGATTCACCGAAGAAGAACGCTTCGAAGTGATTTACAACCTTACCAATCTCGACAAGCATTGGCGCATTCGCTTGAAGGTGCGCGTCGAAGAAGATAATCCTGTTGTGCCCAGCGTTACCAGTGTTTGGCGCGGCGCAAATTGGCATGAGCGCGAAACTTACGACATGTACGGTGTTCGCTTTGAAGGGCATCCTGACTTGCGACGCATGTATATGCCCGAAGATTTTGAATACTATCCGCTGCGTAAAGATTTTCCGCTCATTGGCGTGCCGGGTAGCATTCCTTTGCCTGAATTTGACAAAAGAGCCCCAAACAAAGCGCAAGGTGAGCGCTACAACCGTGGCGAACAAATCTGAATGGCGGAAGTGCACCCTATGAACTGGGATGGTAAGCACTCTGCATCAGTTGCCTGCTGATTCTTCAAGATACTGTGCTCAGTGAAGACCGCTCACGATGAAAGTCTCGCAGCCAAAGCAAAAGAAACGGCACTCTCGCACACCGCTTGCCCCACGCGAGCGCATTTTGAAAGTCAGTCTCGAGCTCTATCTGAAAGAAGGAATTGAATCGCTATCAATGCGGCGCATTGCACGCAAGTTAGGGGTAGTGCCCTCGTCGCTCTACAAGCATTATGAGAACAAAGATGCACTGGTTTGGGCAATCATTACGGAAGGCTACAGTGTGTTTACATCGTATTTGCAGCGTGCGCTAACAGAACCCACACCTGAGGCAAAACTGCATCGCACCATCTCTGAATATCTTTCCTTTGCAATAGAGCAGCCTAAGTATTACGAAGTGATTTTTCTCAATCCACATCAGTATTTCCAGAGTTCAACAATACCTGAGAGTGTGCGCGCACACTCACGTACGACATTTCAAATTTTGGAAAATGTGGTGCAAATATGTCTGGATGCAGGGCTGTTCAAGCCGGGAAATGCAACCGGGATTGCCTACACAATTTGGACACATGCACACGGTGCGGTTGCTTTGCGCCTAACGGGCCTTGCCCCACAGAATAACGACGAATTTTCCACATTTTACTTTTACTCCTTCAACAATTTGCTGAGTGGACTGAGACAATAATTTTTTCTAAAAAAGAGAACACTGTTCTCTTTTTTGTTCGTATATTTATAGCGAACGCTGTTCTCTAAAAAAGTGAAATTAAAATGAACGACGCGCGGCTCATACATGGCTTGCTGGGCAGTTTGACGCTTCTTTTAGGAATTACAGTTTCGCTCAAATTTGCTATTGCGTGGATAGGAAAGTCGACTTACACACGATTTGCACATTGGCTTTTGTCTATGTTTGGGTGGGTGTTACTTCTGCAAGGTCTTTCAGGAACTGTGTATTTGGTGTGCTTCTTTTCGCAAGGCGTTGAACTTGGACTCGCCTCGTGGATGCATCTAGGTGTTGCAGCGCTTGCGATAACACTTGCGCAGAGTTATCGTGCATGGCAGACTTGCAGCGACACTGAAGGGCATCGCAACACTTTTTTCGCATCGATGGGAATAATCAGTCTCTTGATGCTCTGCATCGCACTGCTTGGAAAATCCTGAACAGGGCACGCGTGCAGATGTAAGTTGTTTTTTTAATCTAATTGAGAAAGGAGTAATTATGAACATCTCAAAATGGCCAAAGTGGTATATCTGGCTTTGGTCGCTGCTACTGTATTCCTGCCGCGAAATTGACGAACAAGGTGCGCTTGTGCCCCCTACTGCTGACCAGGACCGGCAATTACCTCAGATTTCCATCACGGTGGCAGGAAAGACGCGCGCAGTGCATTTAGAAACGTTCGGCAACCCAAATAATCCACCGCTGTTTGTCTTGCACGGGTCTTACACCGA